>JAPLCU010000010.1 GCA_026392045.1 Armatimonadota bacterium | reverse complement strand
CGGCCAGGATCTCTGATCCGGCCGCATTTGAACGCTACATTGTGCTTTTAGGCACTAAACCCGCATTATTCATGATGTGCGGTGGGCTTCGGCATCAGGATACCGAAGCAACTAAATACCAACCCGCATTATTCATGATGGGCGGTAGGCTTCGGCATCAGGATACCGAAGCAACTAAACTAAGGATACCGAAGCAACTAAACTAAGGATACCGAAGCAACTAAAGTCAAAATCGAACTGATTAGCGTGGGGGCCAAATGCCCCAGGTAGCATCAGCATTAGAAGGCAGCGGCGCTAATACCAACATACAATTATACAAACGACTCATGGTATTTAACCCCTTTCAATTAGCTGCCGACGCGCAGTCGCCGTCGGCTCATATTTGTAAACTATTTAGCGCTCGGCAAGCACACACAGCTTGCGGTTGACCGCAGCCAGCGTGGCGTTCACCACGCCTTTCCAAACATCTTGCTTGATAACCGCCGAGCCCGAGAGAATTTCTTCACCGCGGTCGGTAAGCATATTTACAAGCACCAGAGCGACTCGCTTGCCGCCGATAGCAGCCTCACCAGCATCCTCAAGGATGATGCTGGTGTTTTCCAGCCCCGAATCCTCGATAGCTCTGAGGGTGGCGTTGGCTATCAGCTTCATTTGCGAGGTTGACGAACCGGTGCCGCTGGCGGAACCCGAATAAATGGATCCGTCTTTCATCATGCGCACGGTGGCCTCGGATCTGCTGCCGTTTAGAGAGATAGATACATCGGAGAATTTGAATCTGGAGTGGTCAATAAGTGGCGCGCCGTCATCCACCTGTGCGACGTTTATTTTTTTGTGATTCAGAACAATACCAAGTCTGGCCATAACTGCCGATTCAACGTCACGAACCACCTGCTTGGGTGATCTGCCGGAACCAGAAAGGACGTGAATTTCAGATATCTCGTCCTCATCATCGGTAACAACACTGACCGCGATCACATCTCTGAGACGACATACAATTGCTTCTATGTCGCTTGCGTTAACTTGACGTTCAAGTGCCATTTCGCCGAACTCCTTCCCTCTCATTGTGACTTTATCCGCGCACTGCTAACGGAAGATTGCATTCGCGCCCTGACTCAAAGCGTCCTTAATAAGCGCCAGGACCGAATTGACTTCCTCATCCGTAAGCGTTTTTTCACGAGAGCGGAATACCACACCGAGGGTCAAAGAGCTTTGCCCCTCGCCGATATGCTCGCCCTTATAAACGTCTAATAGTTCGATTTCTTCAACCATTCCACCGCCGGCTGTCCTAATCAGATCGACCAGCTTCGCGTATGGTATGGAATCTGCCACCACCGCAGCTATGTGTCGCTGCATTGCCGGATATCTCGGCGGTTCCTGATAGGTAACTACCTGCGGCGCCGTTTCCATTAAGGCATGGAAATCAAGCTCAAACACACAGGGTCTACCTCTAACACCAAGCGTCTCCAACGCGGTCGAGGCCGCCTCGCCCAGTATTCCAATCTCTCTATCACCAACAAAAACCTTTGCCGCGCGTGTCGGGTGCAGCAGCGGGTCAGTGGCTTCAACAAACTTCACATTTTGAATGCAGAGCCCGTCAAACAAGCTCTCTAAAATGCCTTTGCAGGTATAGAAGTCCACATCGAGCGCCTTTGCAGGCAAGCCCCAGCTTCTCTCCCACAGGTTTCCAACCACAGCTCCAGCAATTGCGAGTTTCTCGCTGCTCTTTCCGGAAGCGTCAGCAAAATAGACCTTGCCTATCTCGAAAACGCACACGTTCTGGTTGCCGAAAGCCTGGTTTCTCTCGATCACTTGAAGCAAATTGGGCGCCAACATCACCCTCATTGAGTTCAATTCCTCGCTGAGAGGGTTGCGCAGATTCACAGATTGCTCTTCGCGGCCGGCCACTCTTGCGAGCCCAATATCCACAATACTATGCGTGAGCGCTTCCTGACCGCCGCTCGCCATCAGAATACGCCGCAGTTTGTCGCGCAACTTGCCCTCTGGGCTGTCCTTGCCTTGCGACGCCCCCTGGGGAAGCGTCATCGGCAGCTTATCATAGCCGTAAACTCTGCCCACTTCTTCGATAAGATCGATCTCATGCGTAATATCCGGCCTGAAAGTCGGAACTTTGCAATTGATCGCCTCACCATCAATTGCCGATTCAATATCAAGGCTATTCAAACAGGCAATCATAGCGCCTGCGTCTATCGAAACTCCAAGAATCTTGTTTACGCGCGCAGGCCTGATCTTGACCTCAAGAGGCTCGATAGGGCTGGGATACACATCCACAACTCCCTTGCAAACCTCGCCCCCGCCAAGCTGCGCAATAAGCTCTGCCGCTCTCAGGGCAGCAAGAACAGTGATGCCCGGGTCCACTCCACGCTCGAAGCGATACGAAGCATCCGTGCTCATATTTAAGCGTTTAGCCGTCCGCCGTATGCCAACACTATTAAAGTTCGCGGATTCAATCAAAATATCCTTCGTCTGCTCGCCAATTTCTGAATCAATTCCACCCATAATGCCGGCGATGGCCACCGGGCGGTCATGATCGGCGATTACGAGCATCTCTGAATCGAGTTTTCTCTCGGATTCATCAATGGAAGTTATGGTCTCAGAGTCCTTCGCTCGTCTGACAATTATTTGATTTCCATGCAGCAGACTCAGGTCGAATGCGTGCAGCGGCTGACCGAGTTCCATCATAACAAAGTTGGTAATATCCACCACATTATTTATAGGCCGCATTCCTGCCGCAATAATTCGATCTTTGAGCCAGCCCGGTGATTCTTTAACGGTCACATTTCGAATCACAGCGCACACGTATCTTCGGCAAAGCTCAGGCGCATCAATTCTAATCTCAATAAGCTCAGAAGACGCCGGTTCGCTCTCAATCACTTTGGGCTCCGGAAGACGGACTTTCTCGCCAACAAGCGGCGCAACCTCGCGCGCAACGCCTATCATCGAGAGCCAGTCTCCACGGTTTGGGGTCACTTTTATGTCGAAAACGGTGTCGTCTATCTCGCCGCTGCCGCCCTGTGCCGCGAATTCAGCCTTGGAGATTTGAATGGTCTCTTCGACCTCCAAACCAGCCATCGTAAGGCCGTCAGCAAGCTCGCCGAGAGGGCAAGTGAAATCTATATATTGTCTAAGCCAATCAATGGATACTTTCATAGCTGCCTCAAGAACCTCATGTCATTTTCCATGAACAAACGCAGGTCACGGATGCCATACATCAGCATCGGCATCCTCTCTATTCCGAATCCGAATGCAAACCCCGAATATTCTTCGGGATCAAACCCGTGCGCCGTCAGGATGTTGGGATGAATCAGACCGGCGCCGCCCAGTTCGAGGAAACCCGAACCCTTGCAGACGTTGCATCCGTCCCCGCCGCAGATAATACAAGTAACCGAAAATTCGGCACCAGGCTCAACAAACGGAAAAAAATCCGGCCTGAACCGCACGTTCACTTCCCTTCCGAACATCTCCACCGCAAACTGGTGAATGGTGCCTTTGAGATCGGCCATGCTGATTCCGCGGTCAATTGTGAAACAATCAACCTGATGGAAAGTGTGGCTGTGGGTGGCGTCTACCGCGTCAGAGCGATAGCACTTGCCCAACGTAGCAACTCTCATCGGGGGCTTTCGATTGGACATCACCTGATGCTGGAATGCGGTTGTGTGGGTTCGCAGAAGGGTGTCATCAGTTATGTAAAAGGACATCTGCTCATCAAGCGCAGGGTGCTCCTCGGGGTAGTTCAGCGCCTCGAAATTGGATTTGTAATCCTCAATCTCTGGAGTTTCCACGAACTCGTAGCCCATTCCAATGAAAATCTCTTTGATGCGCTGCAGGGTGTCTACCAAAATATGAGAGCGGCCGGTATGCCAGAGTCTGCCGGGCATTGTGACGTCAATTGCCTCATCGACAAACTTCGCATCGGCTTCCACAGAGACCAACGCCTCGCGCCTTGCGGTGATGGCCGCATCGACGGCTTCCTTGGCATCATTAACAGCCTGCCCGAAATCTTTGCGCTCTTCAGCAGGCAAGCTGCCAATCCGCCTCAATTGCGAGGTAATCTCACCCTTGCGCCCCAAATACTGGGTTTCGATGGAATCAAGCTGTGCGCTATTCTTTGCCTCATGTATAGAGGCCAGCGCTGCATTGCGCAGCGACTGAAGGATATCATTTTCGCTCATAACTTTATCTCCAAGAGGGCATATCGCAAACTCTACCCAAACAAGCGTAATATACGGGCCGGATTGCAAATCCGCCCGAACAAGTATAGGCGTCAACTGCCAACCATCAACCGTCAACCAATAAAAAAACCAGCGCCCAATTACCAGAGACCACGACCCCTAAGGGGCCGAGATATCTGGCCCTGGAATCTTGACCTCATGCAATTGGACGCTGTGCGAATGTTATCTGTAAATATATGTTAGGCGCTCGCCAGTTGAGCCTTAGCTCTTTCCACCAACGAAGCGAAACCATCGGCGTCTACAATCGCCATATCAGAAAGCACTTTCCTATCCAGATTTATCCCGGCCTTAGTGAGGGCCTCTATAAATCTGCCATACTGCATACCATTAGCTCTGCATGCTGCATTGATGCGTGTGATCCACAATCTGCGGAAATCTCGCTTTTTTGCTCTTCTGTCGCGGAATGCATAATTGCCCGATTTAGCGACCGCTTCATTAGCGGTCTTAAACAGCCGATGCTTCCCGCCCCAATAGCCGGCGGCCAACTTCAGTATCTTATGATGACGCTTGTGGGTCATCGTGCCGCGTTTAACGCGTGCCATATCGTAAGTCTCCTTATTTCGTAGTCAACAAGTCTAAAGTTTTAGAGCCCAGGAACCATTCTCCTGATGACGCGCTTTTCACCATTGGTGACGCCCGATTTCATAGTAAGTCTGCGCTTTGCGCTCTTGGACTTTTTCATCTTCAAGTGGTTCATACCAGTGTTACCGCGTCTGATTTTCCCGGTTCCAGTGGACTCGAACCGCTTGGCCGCAGTCTTGCAAGTCTTAAGTTTCGGCGGTTTCGTCTTAATTTTCGGCACTCAAATTACCTCGTTATCTTACCGCCAAAAAACCGGCGGTTGATCGTTACAAACTCAAAAATCGGTCTTGCCCTGCCAATAGGTTAAGGCACACCGTTATTACGCATTAACTTTCTGCAATCGGAGCGAGAATCAAAGTCATCGTCCGACCTTCCATCATCGCAGATCGCTCAACAGTTCCGGCGCCCTCTTCTTTGACAATCTCAGCCATTCTGTTGAGTGAGTCCCGTGCAAACTCCGGATGGGTAAATTCCCTGCTTCGGAAGATCACAGTCACTTTGACCTTGTGACCCGCTTTAAGGAACTTAATGGCATTTCGCAATTTGAACTGGAAGTCGTGTTCGTCTGTGCCAGGCCGCATCCGGATGCCTTTAACTTCAGACATCCTCTGCTTTTTCTGGGTCTCTCTCTCGCGCTTGCCCTGCTCATATCTGAACTTGCCGTAATCCATAATTCGGCAAACTGGAGGGTTCGCATTGGCCGAGACCTCAATTAGATCGAGTCCCCTTTCCTTAGCGTAAGACAAGGCATCCCTGAACGGCTGAACACCCACCTGGGCGCCGTTCTCATCAATAAGCCTTACTTCCCGCGCACGTATGCGCTCATTTACCCTGAGGTCCTTTTGTATAACTACATCACCTCTTAGTTGTATTGACGGCAAAACGGGCATCTCGCTCGCATAGCCGACACGTAGAGTTATTGTATAGGAAACTCAGTATACTTGTCAAGCCTTTTACCAAGCAATAACATTTCACCGTTTCGCGATTATTAAAACCGTTTTTAGATTACGTTACAGGCAGGTGCACAATGACCGGCACCTGTATTTCCAGCGGCGGACGGCTTTCCACGCTCACGCCCAAGGACCACGCCACAAACATCGAAGTCCCTTCAACGCTAGAGGGAGCATCGGATGGTATAGCCGTCTCGAAATCCAATGTTATGAGCGAAGCCGAGGGGTTTTCGGGCGTTATCACCATAGAGTCCACACATCTAAGGTCAAGTTCACCCCTCGCCGCCGAACGAGAGCCGTCGCAAACATTAAGCGAAACCGTCATGCGTTTCATCTCTACATTACGCGGGTTGCTGAGCATTATTTGCCCTCTGATAGACGTGCCCAAAGCGAAAACACGGCTGGGAAGCGACACGCAGATGTCCGCGCCAGTCGCATGTTTTCCCCCAAAAACGGCTGAATGGCTCAAAGAAAAGCCTTCGTCCTCAAGCTCCAGCGAGGCAAACGTAACAGGAACCTCGAAGCATATCTGTTGGGATCTTCCCAATGGAAACTGCAAACGCGCAGTTATTGAATAGACTATTCTGCCGGTCTTACCCTCACAGCTAGGCGGAATGGATGTGGGCAAGGCTATAGAGAACGGATAAGCATATTCACCCACGCTCAAAACCCGGCAAGTGTCCCTTTTTAGGAACGCATTCCAATACTGAGCTATTCGTTCAGATGCAAATCTGGGTTGATCCCTGCCAGAAAGAAGCACATCACGCTGAAAAAACGACTTCGGCGGGTGTTTTGGACCTCGAATGCTGATACCAGGACTAATCTCAGCGCCCTTTACCATGACCACCAAAGACCTGATATCCATCTCCTTCGCAAGTTTCAGCAGCACAACCCCACTCAGCCCCCCGCCCGCCGTAAACACCCTCCGACTCAGGCGAATCTCAAGATTAGAATTCGCATCACCCAAACTTATCCTAGTTCGCAGTCCAGTTACAGTTGCCATCTCATACCTCTCTCTAAATGCTACTCCACATGAGCGAGGTAGTCAATACGGGGAGGTGTTAGGTCCTAGGTGTTAGGTGTTGGGGGATGGGGGATGGGGGAAAGTTATGAATTATGAATTATGAATTATGAATTGGGGAGGGATATGCGCTCCCTTCATTCAGCATTCATAATTCATAATTCAGCATTTTCGAAGCGTTCTCCCAATTAACTATGTTCCACCAGCTCTCTATCCAATCGGCGCGGCGATTCTGGAACTTCAGATAATACGCGTGCTCCCAAACATCCAGCGCCAATATAGGCCGAATGTCCCACATGGTCAGCTTCTGGTGGTTTTCGACCTGCAAAATATATAGCTTACCGAGTGACGGCATCCAACCAAGTAATGCCCACCCGCTTCCTTCAACGGCCAGCGCAGCAGCAGAAAACTGTTTTTTGAAGTTCTCAAAGCTGCCGAAATCCTTCTTGATCTGCTCTAAAAGGCTGCCTTTAGGCTCGCCGCCGCCGTGTTTCGACATACTTTGCCAGAAAAGCGCATGCAGTATGGCGCCCGAACTCTGAAATGCAAGCTGCCTTTCCCAATTCTGGATTAGAGAATAATCACCTGCAATGCGGGCCTTTTCCAGCTCTTCTTCTGCCTTGTTCCAACCCGCCACATAAGCCGCCTGATGCTTATCATGGTGGATGCGGACAGTCGCTTCATCGTAATACGGTTCAAGGGCATTGTAATCATACGGGAGCGGGGGCAGTTCGTGCTTCATCAATACACCTCCAATAGATAATAACATCACAATCGCCGCTAATCGCATCTCATACCTCCAATCGTGCCTAATACCTCTCGTCCGGCGTCAATCGGCCCCAAGGTCTGCATGATCCAACGCTGCAGGTCAGCGCGAAGCTTGTTTTTCACCTCTACCAAATTGTGAGACGCATCAGCATAGACAATCAGACTGCAAGAGCCGGCAGCTTGATCGTGAATCCGCTTAGGCACATTCACTGATGATACCCTGTCAGACTCACCATGAAGCAATAGAATCGGCTTGGAGCTCAATCGCCTCAAACACTGTTGCGAGACATCAAAGGTGGAAATAGCAGCCACTCCACACACGTTCCTTGCGAACGAACCCGCAATGAGCGCAACTGCCCCGCTAAACGACCAGCCAACAAGCGCCACATCACGCAGCGCCTCATCATCCATATACTGCAAAGCAAGCAGCGTATCAATTGAACACTGGGCGCAGTCATGGGGCACGCGGCAACTGACCATCAGCGATGCAATACCATCACTCAAAAGGTCTCGCGCAAGATCGGGATAGATAGAAGCGGGGCCATCGACCTCTGCTTGAGAGCCGCCGATGAAAACAACTCCACGCTGCAGGCCTGGGGATGTATGGTAGAAAGCGCGGAAGTCGCCGCGAGTCGTGTGGAAATCCAGACGCATGAACCTCGGCTCGATGCGCTTTTCATTGATGCCGATAACATATAACTGATCCTCTCGGCACGATGGCACAGCCCGTAACCCCACCAAATAGCAATGACTTAGTGCGAGGTTACCCTGGGCGATGAAGACGCGAAACTATAACAATAATTTGGTTTGCATTACATGCACGGCAGCATTAACGCATCAGGGAACTTCCAGTTAAGTTTATCAGCCTCCAACTCCTTAGTCGTGCGTCTCAAGCAATGGCCGTCGAGGTACAACACATTCGTCCCGCTATAATGGATGTTCGAAACAACGTCACTGTCCATGTTGAAATCTCCGTCATTTATTGTCAGACGTGATTCGTGCACCATCATCACACCCCTGCGCGCCTGCTCACTGGGAATGCTATCAACTTTGCTTCCACACAGAGTGCGATTCACGCTATAGCTGTGGTTGTAGTTGGTTACACCACCAAACCACGCAGCAGGGACACGACGATCAGTCTCGCACAGATAGACTTTTATATTCTTCACATAAGGCCACAACTGACCTTTCTGAATCTGCGGCAAGGACCCTCCGCCAAAGGTAGTCGAGCCGACCCAATTCGTAGTGGGATCGGAGCTATGGACGCGTATGACAGGAAATCGACCATTATTGTCGTCCGTATACATACGAAATGCCTTGAAGAGCTGCTTCATGTTCATCACACACTGAACCTGCCGCGCACGCTCTCTTGCTTTTGTCAAAATCGGAAAAAGAATTGCCGCAAGAATTGCTATAATACCAATTACAACCAGCAGTTCTATCAGAGAGAACCCCCGCCTGTTAAAAGCTCTATACATAACGTCCCCTTTATGATACTCATAAATATTATCAGTCAACTCCTACTTGACCGCAGCCTCTGCAGCCAGTTTCAGCTCCGTCACGGCATCGTATATTACTGATATTCCACCAATGCAGGGATGGGTGTCATTCGGAAAACAGTGCGCATCCGAGCCGCCGGTTATGATAAGCCCGCGCTTTTGGGCGAATCTTCTATAGAATCTGCTGATCGCGGAAGTATGGTCTGGATGATAAACTTCGATAGCCTGCATACCCTCCTCAATCATCTCATTTAGAAGATTCATATTCTTCAACTTAACAGGGTGCGCGCAGCAAGCAACGCCACCGGCTGATCTAATCAACCTAATGGCCTCAAATGGTGTTACTTTATAACGCGGCACAAAACCCACCCCGCCCTCATTTAGATATTTGCCAAATGCGGAGTCCATGGAAAAAGCCGCGCCTGTCTCGCAAATTGCCCTTGCGACGTGCGGCCTGCCTATCACCCCACATGCTGCAAGCTCAGCAATCCTGTCAAAACTCACCGGCACCCCGGCCTTATTCAGCTTTTCCACCATCTGCCTGCCGCGCTCCCAACGAGCATTCCGCAAGAACTCCAGAGTCTCAAGTAAAGCGGGCGCGCGATGATCGAAGAAGTAGCCCAGAACGTGAACTTCTGTCTTGTCGCCATGCATTGTGCTTATTTCAATAGCAGGAACGATCTCCACGCCAAGGCGCTTCCCCGCCTCAATGGCTTCATCAATCCCGCCAACGGTATCATGGTCCGAGATACCGATAGCAGCCAAACCAGCTTCAGCGGCGGATTCGACCGCTTGCGTGGGCGTCAATGCGCCATCTGACGCGACAGTATGCACATGCAGGTCAGCAAATTTGTCCATATAAATAACTATTACACAGCAGCCTGCAATATTCCTTTTTTTCACTTCGGAAACACTGTTTCCTCTTCCCAATTCCCTGTCCCCTGTGCTATACTGCCCTATGAACAGTCAGGTCACAAGTAAGGCATCCAATTTCCGGACGCCTCGGCTGTCGTTTAGCCCGAAAGGCGTTAGGAGTCAAATAGTTGAGGATCGCCAGTATTATCATCTCAAGTATACTCTTGGGAGCAATTTCAACAGTAAGTAATGCCCAAAATGCCACCCTGTCTAATAGTTATTTCGACTTATCTTTAGACCAAAAATCAGGCGGGCTCGCCTCCATCAAACGCCCCAACGATGCATTTGACACTAATTACGTGAACGAAAACAGCACAATCGGAGACACAACGATTCGTTATTGGGTCGATGGCGGCGAATGGGCTGAAGCAAGCACAGCTTCATCAGAAGATTCCAGGCAAGTCTCAACTTCACCTGGCATGCTCAAAGTCGACTACCTCAACGACTCCGCCGACCACCACGGCATCAAAGCATTCAGCCTGGAAGAAACTTATGCGCTAAAAGATGGCGGGCTAACATGGACAATGCGCTTCAAGAACAAAACCTCGCATGAGATCGAGCTTGGCGATATTGCCATTCCAATGAACTTTGCCACCAGTTATAGAGACTGCGACCCTGTTACTGTTTTCACGAAACGCGTCATAAGGCACAGCTTCATATCAGGCGACGCCTCATTTATGTTCGTGGAAAGATGCAATGGCGCCGCGCCGTACTTGGTGATGACCCCAATGCCTGGCACTCATCTGGAATACTTCTCCCAGCGCGGCGGACCGTATACGGTGTATATACATGCCAAAGTTAGAGCCTTAAACTTAGACACCACATTCGGCGATTGGCGGCTGCCTATCACCAGCAAAACCATTGCGCCTAAAGGCAAAAGCGGGGACGAAGTGGTCTACGCATTCAAGTTCCAATGGGCCAAAGACTATGACGATGTGCGAAATATACTCGTAAAAGAGGGGCTAATCAGCGTAAACGCGGTCCCGGGTATGGTCTTACCTCAGAAAATGCCCGCGATGTTCTCGTTGACAACCAAACAGAAAATCAACTCCATCAAAGCTGAATTCCCTAAGAGCGCTAAAATCAAGTTAGTCGGAAAGAAGCCGGGGCCGACCTATGTGTATAAGATTGAGCTCTCAAAGTTGGGCGAAAATATACTCACCGTGGACTACGGTAAGGGCGCAAAGCTCTATCTGGAGTATTTCTGCACGCAGCCCGCAGAGACCCTAATACAAAAACGATCGGCCTTTATTATCAACAAACAGCAAATCAAAGACCCCAGCAAATGGTATGATGGCCTATTTTCCATTTGGGATATGAAAGCGCAGGTATTGAGAAATCCGGACAATAACGGCGGGCTGCAAGATTATATAGTTGGCGGTTCGGATGACCCCACAAACTGCAAAGCGCCGTATGTTGCCTTAAAGAACGTCTCTTTCCCGGTGCAAAGCGAGATCGATTCGCTTGAGTATTATGCAGAGCGTTTCCTATGGGGCGGGCTCCAGAGAAAAGATACCGAGTTTCCCTACCCCTACGGCATATACGGCATCGATAACTGGTATATGAATCGAAATAGCCTTAAAAGCGTCGACAGCAAAGGCACTGGGCCAGATCACCTGTGGCGAGGCTACGACTACCCAGCCATATTCTACTTCTACCTGAATATGTATAAGATTGCAAAACTCTACCCGGATAAAACCAAGTATCTGGACGCAAAAGGCTATCTGGAAAGGGCGTTTGGCACTGCAAAAGCTTTTTTTGATGTTGCTTACGGCGTGAAAGGCTATTGGGGCGAGTATACCGATTATACGATGAAAACCGGCATCTATAATGAACTCTGCCTGCCGGAACTGATCGACACCCTCTACACAGAAGGTCGAAAAGCCGATGCCGACTGGCTCAAAAACGAGTGGGAAAAGAAAGTCAAATATTTCGTCTTCGATGACCCGTATCCGTATATATCCGAATACCCATTCGATACAACCGCCTACGAATCTACCCACGCCATCGCGAAATATGGGCTTGAACACGATGTCTTGCCGGATCAAAATCTTTGGCAAGACAAAAACAGCGGCGTATGGTATTCCCACCCAAAGGTCTCGAAAAATGACTTCAGAGACTTTATGCAAAGAGAAACCGCTGCAAATATTGCTGATAGGGGATGGCTGGAAACCACATATTACAGCATAGGCAGCGATATCCGCGCGGGAGGTAATGCAACCTACTCGCTCTCTTACATGACGCAGATGGGCGGGTGGTCCATTCTGGATTATGCGCTGTATTTCTCTGAAAAACCCGAAGAATACCTGAGATTAGGCTATGCATCTTACCTGGGTTCCTGGGCGCTGATCAACGCCGGCGATAAGGCCTCGAACTACGGTTACTGGTTCCCTGGACCCGAAAATGACGGAGCCGCCGGATGGGCTTACGAACCGCAAAAGATTGCGCGGCCCTGGTATGGCCTGGCGCAAGGCCGCGGTATATGGAGCTATGACGGCGAGATCGATCACGGCTTTATGGGCGGGCTTCGCTGCGCCGCAACGATAGTCGTAAAAGATCCCATTTTCGGCCTGTTCGCCTATGGAGGAGGCATCGCTGAATCGAAAGATTCCATAACAATAATCCCAATGGACGGTATCAGGCAAAGCTTGCATCTTTTGAATGTGAATCCTAAGCTCAATATGCAATTGGAGCGTGACGGCTTTAACAAAGTAATCGAACGCGTCTCACTCGATGGCAAGCTTAAGAATCTCAGCTTTGAAATTGAAAACAGAACCTCTGATGCGCACGAAACAAAACTCTCCATACGCGGCTTACCTACGGGCGATTATCAGGTCTCGGTCAACGGTTCTGCCCAAGTTCTAAATATCACAACCGAGCCATGGTCATCCATCAGCTTGAAAATCCCATCATGCAAGGCATATAGAGTGGAAATCGCAGGTTTTTAGTTGCGTTTTTCATCATTACGAGCATATTTGCCTGATCATAAAGCGTTAGGCATGGAACAACATATTGGCTTGCGCCGCTGGTATTACAAATGTTTTGTTATAATCTCTGCCTTTTCGGGTAAGATGACGTCTGTATGCCAGAAAAACATTGCTTTTCGTAAGCAGTGCGCGGTGCTATAATAAATTCTATTCATTGCTGAGATTAGGATGACTACTATGCCTTTATCACCCTCCAAAGTCTCTGCGCTGCGCAAGATGGCGGATTACGCCGGTGGAAACGAGCAGGCTGGCAAAAAACTAGAGCGCATACTTGATGTTGTTAGGGAAGAGCTTGGTGTAAACGCCATCTCGGTGGTTGCCTCTCAAGCCTCACCTGGCGATGTCTTACTTTGGCACTCAGCAAAAGACAGCTTCAAACTGGACGCTTCCCTGCTCAAACAAGCGGTATTGTCTCCTCAGCTTGATCAAGATTGCAACGACCTGCACATTTTTCCGTTACCGCCAACAAATGGTTACCGCGCAGTAATGGTAGCTGACGGCGATTTCAACAACGATAAGAACTCAGCTCTGCTGGAAGTGGCCGCGAGTTATATTTCCATTCTCATACATAACTCGCTGCTTTCAAGCGAACTGGACGTCTCCAAAGCAAATACTCGCAAGCGCATAGAAGAGATCGCAGCGATATATGAGGTCGGCAAATCGGTAGATGCCGCTCATATTCGCCGTACGCTGGATACTATCGTGGTCAAGGCCGCCGCCGTAATGGACGCGCAGACGTGCTCGCTTATGCTGGTGGATCATCGTGACCAGGCGCTCGTGATCGAGGCGAGCCATGGGCTCAAAGACGATATCGTCAAAGGCACGCGCATACGATTCGGCGAAGGAATCGCGGGAATCGTGGCGCAAACCGGCGAACCAATGCTGATCACTGACGTTGCATCTGACCCTCGCGTTATGAATAATGTCAAGCCCAGAATGGGCGTAAGCGGGTCCATGTGCGTGCCTCTGCGAGATGAGAACAGCAATGTGTGCGGCGTTCTAAGCATTAGGCGCCACGATCCCAACCCCCCATTCACCCAGGACGATCTCCAGCTCTTCAGCGTTTTCGCTCAACACGCGGCCTTGGCGCTTTCAAACGCGCAGCTTTATTCGCAACTGCACCGCAAGGTTGCCGAGCTTTCGAGAATCTCTGAGGTCCTACACGCCATCAACTCCACCCTCGACCTGGATTATGTGTTGAACCAGATCGTCGAGAGCATCACGGAAGTGGTTGGCTTTGACAGGTGCTGCGTATACCTGCAAGATCTGCGAAGCGGAGACTTTGTGGCGGGCGCCCGCAAGGGATATGGCCCGGGTGATCACATTATCGACCGCGTAAAGCCCGATAACGGCGTGATCGGCCTCGTCGCGCGCGAACAGATTCCGGTTTTTTCCCAAGACGACCCGCTCGAGGGCAACAACTCGGGCCCGGGCGATTTTCTGGTTGCCCCAATTGTGGTCCGAGAACTTACCATCGGTGTGGTAACGGTAGATAATTCGCGCCAGCAGTCCACTATCACGCCCGAAGATGTTGAATTGCTGACCACTTTCGTCAGCCAGGCGGGAATTGCCGTTGAGAACGCGCGGCTTTACGAAGCAATGGAGGAGAAATACGCTGAGCTAAACATCCTCTACGAACACAGCCGCAACATCAGCACAGCATACGGCTTGGACAAAACCGCCGAGATACTCGTGCAGACAACCAGCAAAGCCGTGCACTGCGACGGCGCGGGTCTGCTTTTGCTTGACCCCAAAAGAGGTCATCTGAAGCTGCAGGCTTCGATCGGTAAGATGTCTGCGAACGCCGCTGTCATCGGCGACATCGCGCAAACCAAGCGCGCTGTGGACTTTGTAAGAGAACTGAGAACACCCGCAATCATCTCTGCGAATAGTTCAGAACGAAAAGGCGGGGCGAATGCTGATTTCCTGAACACTCTCGCGCCGAATGGAGCCAGTCTGATGCTGGCGCCGCTGGTAGCGGAAGACAGCGCAATCGGCCTGCTTGCCATTTACCGCAATGCCCCGAATGATTTTCAGGGCGCCGAGTTCAAGCTTGTCTCGATAATCACATCGCACGCAGCGACGATTCTCAAAAACGCCGTCAATTATGAGCAGAAAATGCGCCAAAGAGTGCTTGAGCTGACAGCATTGTATGAGTTTTCCAAGAAAATCAGCTCAGCAGCGAACCTCGAAGAGGCGTTGGACTCGATTCTGGCGATTGTTGCGGACGTTGTGGATTACGACGACTCATTCATCTACGAAATCGACCAGGAAAACGGTCTGGCAAGCGTTAAAGTGGCCAGATTTAGAGGCGAACGCGAGGAATTGCCTCCCGATGAGCCGCTTGATGGCGCCAGCGTAATGAGCTGGGCGATAAGAGAGCGCAAAGCGCTGATTTCACCGGATGTTACCCTTGACCCGAGATTCGTAGACCCAAACACCGGCATGCCGCATGTGAGATCGCTGATGTCGATCCCGCTGATCGTGCAGGATGAAGTGGTCGGCCTGCTGAGCGTGCACAGCCACAGCCCGAATAGATATTCGGATGATGACGTCAGAGTGCTCTCCATCATTGCCAGCCAGGGCGCGGCTATTTACAAAGAGCTCGAAGCATTAAGCGCCCTTACCAGCTATACAGACAACATATTGAGCAGTATTGCGGCAGGCGTGGCAACGCTAGACTCCAACGGCATCGTTCTCACCTGGAACACTGCGGCTGAGAAAATAGTCGGAATAGGCGTTTCCCAGATAGTTGGGTTGCCTTACGAGAGAGTCTTAGAGCTTATGAGACTTTCGGACAGCGACAAAGAAAACCTCATGCACGCGGTGAAGCATGTCTTTAACACCGGCGATACTCATCATTCCTACAAGCTCAGTTTCCACCCGAGAAATCGCGATGAAGTGTTCATGAACCTGAGTATTTCCCAGTTGCTCAACAGCACGGGGGACCAGCTCGGGCTGGTTGTTATTTTTGAAGATATCACGCGCGAGATTCAGATGGAAGATGAGTTCCGCAGAATGGGCGAGTTGGCGGCTGTCGGACAACTTGCAGCGAGCATTGCCCACGAGCTTCGCAACCCTCTGAGTTCAATCAAGGGCGCCGCGCAGTTCCTATCCAAAGAGTTCTCGCATGAGGCCTCTATAGTCGAGTTCCTCGGGATTATCATCGAAGAAGTCAACGGCCTTAATAAGCTTACAACCGAGTTCCTTGATTTCGCTCGCCCAATGCAGCTGGAATTGAAACCAACGTCAGTGAACACGGTCGTAGAAAAAACGCTGCAGTTGATGAGCGTGCACATTACAGATAACAACATCGCGGTCAAGGAGACTTTTCATCCCGATGTGCCCAGCATTCAAGCCGACGAAGCGCAGCTCGACCAGGTGCTCAAAAACATTATTATTAACGCTCTCCAGGCTATGCCTCATGGCGGAGCGCTTGCGATTGAGACGGGCCCGACACCGGCAGGCGGCGCGTATATATCAATTTCAGACACCGGCATCGGCATACCGCCCGAAAAGACCGAGCGCATATTCCAGCCCTTCTTCACAACCAAAACAAAAGGCACAGGCCTGGGGCTGAGCGTGGTACACAAGATCGTGGAAAATCATGGCGGAAGGATAGAGCTCACGAGCGAGGTCGATAAGGGCTCCACTTTTAAGATCATCCTGCCGCGCACGGGCGTGCACTCATCAATAGGCCGCGATCTCGACAGCATAATGGAGCGCAGGATATCTGGCAAGTTTAACAAAAGAGACTAGACGCTGATATTTTGGTGTATCGGGATTTGAGTGGAGCGTTAGCGGAACGGAAATCCCGATACACCAAACTCAAACACCCGTGTGAATTACCTGCAATTAAGACTCATCTATGGTATGATAAAGTATGGCAAAAATAAAAACCGGCACTATTCTTGTTGTTGATGACGAACCGAATATCAGACGCATATTGGAAGCTGTGTTGGTCAAAGATGGTCACAGGGTTCTTACTGCTGAAAATGGCAAAAAAGGTCTTGAAGTGCTATCAAAAGAGAGCACGGTGGATGTACTCATAAGCGACCTTATCATGCCTGATATAAACGGTGTAGAGCTTCTTGCGGCCGCCAAAGAGATAAATCCCAGACTCCCCGTGCTCATGATCACCGCCCACGGCACAATCAAGAGCGCTGTCGACGCGATGAAACTGGGAGCGCTCGATTACATCCCCAAGCCGTTCGATCTGGATGAGATCAAAATCGTGGTCAAGAACGCGCTGAACCGCAAAGAACTCAACGACTCGCCAAGGCGTGCTGCCAGAGCCTCCAAGTCTTCTCCAAACCTGGCGAATATGGTCGGGGCAAGCCCCGCAATGGGCGAAGTCTTGCAGATGATCGAGAGAATCAAAGACAGCCGCGCGTCCGTGCTGATTCGCGGCGAAAGCGGTACCGGCAAAGAAGGTGTCGCGCGCGCGCTGCATTACAGCTCCGTGCGCGCGGATAAGCCGTTCGTGCCAGTGGCGTGCGTCGCCCTTTCGGAACAGCTTCTGCAAAGCGAACTCTTCGGGCACGAAAAGGGTTCATTTACAGGCGCAATCGGCCAGAAAAAAGGCCGCTTTGAAAGGGCCAATCATGGCACGCTGTTCCTGGATGAAATCGGCGATATCCCGCATACCATACAGATGATGCTCCTTCGCGTGCTGCAAGAGCGAGAGTTCGAGCGGGTCGGCGGCGGTGAAACGATTAAAGTAGACGTGCGGATGGTGACTGCCACCAACCAAGACCTCGAAAAACTCGTCGGAGAAGGAAAATTCCGAGAAGACCTTTTCTACCGGCTGCATGTCATAACCATAAACATGCCGCCGCTGAGAGAGCACAAGGAAGATATTCCCTCCCTGGTCGACCATTTTATTGAAATGTATGTGCCGGATAACGCCAAGCAAATAATGCATGCAAGCCCGGAAACGCTGGACCTGATGCTGAAATATAACTGGCCCGGCAACGTGCGCGAACTCGAAAATGCAATGGAGCGCGCGATAGTGCTGGCGGATAACGATGCGAAATTCATCACTCCGGATTTGCTGCCGAAGGCAATAACGAAGTAGCCGTATTTGATGGTCGGGGATTTGATGGTAGGGGATTTGCAATCCCCGATCTCTCTTTGCGAATTTATAACCCACAGCGCCGTAGTCGTTGCGTAGCTGCGGGAACTCTTGAACGCGCAATATTGGAAGCGCAGTGGTCATAGCCGTTCCCGCAGCATCTGTAAACGTCAATTCCCGCAGCTATCACCATCTGATTGTGCCATAGCTGCGTGATAGGGATGTAGAGTATAAGAGTCTAATTACAGCTACACATTATTGGGTTGCCATCACATAACAAGGAGGTAATTGAAATGCGAACATTTATTTGGCTATTCTCTGGACTAGTCGCTACATCGTTATTTGCATGGGCGGTTCCTTGCGGGAGTCAAGGGTCCGCTAAACCCCAAAAAGATGCAAAGTCAATATCAATCGGTGAGAATGGTCCTCCGCACGTTGATTTCTCGAAAGGCAAACGGGGCGTCAAAGTCGACGGTTTCACACTTAAGGGGAGCCTTGCCCAAGCCCGTGTAGCTCCAAATAGCAATGTGGTGCTTCATCTGGTGTTAAGAAATACCAGTTCCACGGAGCGTACCGTGATGGAGACGCGGCCTGAGACTGATTATGTGCTGTGCATTGAGAGTGCAAAAGGCAAGCGCGTTATCTTGGACAAGGCAAGTAATGCTTTTTTTCGCCGCATTGCACGCACACTTAAGCAGAATGAGGAACTGGTTGCCGATTTCACCGTGAGCGACAGCTACAAGTTCTCCTGTACTGGTCGATATCGTATTACCGCAGCTCGCACGATAGGTCGTCTGGATGGGCGTTCGGAAACGCAAGTGGTGTCCAATACTGTGACTCTTACCGTTTCTAAGGATGTCGAGGCAGAGCCTGCACCTAAGTCTGATAAGTAGGCAGGATAGTTTGTATGCTGGGAATGTTGGTGACCGATAACACAACAAGATTCATCAAACGTCAATTCCCGCAGCTATCACCATCTGATTGTGCCATAGCTGCGGGAACTCTTGAACGCGCAATTTTGAAAGTGAAGTGGTCACAGTTGTTCCCGCAGCATCTGAATCTCGGCCAGATCGAAGTTGGATGGCGAGGGGACTGTACACAATTACTTGGCCCGACAACCGTCGTTGCCGAACCAAGCATATTTCTTTCGCACACGCAAAGAAGCAAATCTTAGCGCTTCGAGAACTGGAATCCTCTTCTAGCTCTCTTGCGTCCGTATTTTTTTCGCTCTTTAACTCTCGGGTCTCGAGTCAGAAAACCAAGGCGGCGAAGCGGTATACGCATTTCCTCTCCAATTTGTAGGAGAGCTTTGCTGATGCCATGTCTGACAGCGCCAGCCTGGCCGGAAATACCGCCGCCCTTGCACTTCGCCATAACATCATATTTGCCCACAGCATCCACCGGCTCGAACGGCTGCATAATGAGCAGTTCCAGACTCTTTCGGCCAACATATAGAGCCATAGGAACATTGTTAATAACAACATTGCCATCGCCCGGGGTCAGCCACACTCTAGCCGTCGCATTTTTTCTGTGACCCGTACCGTAGTATCTTGCGGTTTGTTCCAATACTTATCCTCCGTAAAAGCCAAAGCAGTCGTTCTGGCCTTTATACTAGAACTTAATCTCTTGAGGCTGCTGAGCCTCTTGTCCATGATCCGGTCCCGCGTACACTCTGAGTTTCCTCAGAGTAGCGTCACCAAGTTTGTTGTGAGGAAGCATTCCCTTAACAGCTTTCATAACCAGCTTATCAGGGGTCTTCGCCAACATTTCAGCGCGTGTAACACTCTTGATTCCACCAGGATACCCGGAGTGCCTGTAAAGTTTTTCGCCAGGCTTACCGGCGCCGGTCAACACGCACTTGTCCGCATTTATGACGATCACATGATCGCCGGTATCTACATGCGGTGTGAAAGTAGGCTTGTTCTTGCCTCTGAGAATCTTTGCCGCCTCGACCGCCAATCGGCCAACCGGCATCCCCTCAGCATTGATCAGATACCACTTTCTTGTCTGTTCTTCTGCCTTCGCAAAATATGTACCCATCGAGTATCCTTTTCAGTATTCAACTTCCACAAGGCATAATCCCTGCGGAGGGGCAATCTTGCCCGCTGCACATCGATCCCTGGAACGCAGGATTTCTTCAACCTGCGAGGCGGGTCTTTTACCCAACCCCACCTCTACCAAGGTTCCAACAATATTTCTAACCATCGAGCGAAGAAAAGCGTTCGCCCTCAGTTCGATTATAACTTGTTCGCCGCAGCGTTTAACATCGACAAACATCATATTGCGCACTTTATTCCTGGTTTCGCTTCCCGCGCCTTCAAATGCCGAGAAATCATGCTCTCCCAAGAGGCACTGCGCACTTCTATCCATCGATTCAACGTCCAGCGGCCTTCTCACATGCCAACAGTATCGTCCAGTCAAGGCGCTTCGAGTATCCCTGTTGAGGATATCATATCTGTATAGCCTTGACCTAGCCGAGTGTCTCGCGTGAAAATCATTTTCCACTTCACACGCCTCAACAGCCGCAATACCCCGCGGCAAAAGCGTGTTCATCGCAATACATACCCGGTCTATCGGGATACCGCAATCAGTTCGGAAATTAAAGACCTGACCCGCTGCATGCACCCCAGTATCCGTCCGGCCCGCTCCGTAAATCGTAATGCGTTCCTTGACAATCTTTTCAAGAACTCTCTCAAGTTCTCCCTGGATCGTCGGCGCCCCCGGCTGATACTGAAAGCCGAAGTAGTCAGCGCCGTCGTATTCAACGACGACCTTGACATTACGCACTAGTCTACCACAAGTTCCAGCTTCACCATAGAAGCCGCATCGCCTCTTCGGAAACCAACCTTGGTAATCCGAGTATAGCCGCTCTGCCTATCGGCAAGCTTAGGCACAATCACGTCGAAGAGCCTCTTTACGGGGTCCTGCGCAATGAGATCTTCGCGCATCTTCTTCTGCGCACTGCCTTTCGCGCTCAGCATACCCTTAGGAGCATGCGGACCAGGCAGAATCTTGCGGGCCTGCCTTCTGGCATGCAATGTATTCTGCTTAGCCGTGGTGATCAGCTTTTCAGCAATCACCCGAGCTTCTTTAGCCCGCGGCTCAGTGGTCTCTATTTTTTCGTACATTATCAGGGATCGAACCAGGCCATTCAACAGAGCCATTCTCTGGTCTGATGGCAGACCCAGTTTTCTCCCGGCAACACGATGTCGCATTCTTCAATACCCGCCTTATTCGTTACTCCGGTATATCAGGCGACTACACCTGATGCAAGCCGGACATAAATGTCCGGCCAGCAATATACAAGGTTATTCTTCCGATTTGACTTCCGATACGACTTCTTCTTCGACTTCAGCCTCAACGGTTTTGAGCTCTTCGCCCTCATCCGTCTCATCATACTCTTCTTCGTCGTCATCATCAGTCGGCGGAAGTATCTTCAACTCGCCTCGCTCGCAGCTTGGCCTGAGTGACAGGCTCAATGATTCGAGCTTGTCTCTCACTTCATTCAGCGATTTTCTACCGAAGTTTCTGATGTTCATCAGGTCAGCCTCGGTCAGTTGCACGAGTTCGTGTATCGTAAGAACATTGGCCTTCTTCAAGCAGTTGTAAGTCCTTACCGAGAAATCAAGTTCCTCGATTCTAGCGTCGGGCGGTCCGGGGATATTGCCCATTCCAAACTCGCCATAATCCGCACCTATTCCCTTAGGCTTGCGCGCAAAATCAAAGAACAATCTCAACTGTCTGTCCAGGATTTTTGCGGCTTTGCTAACAGCATCGCTAGGCATAACCGTACCATTGGTGGTGACCTCAATCACCAGTCTATCAAAATTGGTTTTGTGACCAACTCTGGTAGGCTCAACAGTATAGCTAACTTTGCGCACCGGCGCATAAATCGCACCGACTGAGATAACCCCAATGCTCTGCTTACCTGATTCCTGCTTCTCCGGCAGAACATAGCCCTTGCCACGCTCAACCGTCAGCTCAGCCCTCAGAATGGTGGTCTCGTCATTTAAGGTCGCGATGTGGACCTCAGGATTGACGATCTCAATCTCCGGCGGGCACTGGATATCAGCTCCAGTAACCTCGCCCGGGCCATGGACGTCTATACGAATTACACAAGGTTCAGCGTCATCCGCTTCTTCGCCGTCCATTCTAACAAATAGCTCCCTCAAATTGAGGATAAGCTCAGTAGTATCTTCTTTCACACCGGGAATCGTCGAAAACTGATGCAACACACCATCGATTTTGATCGAGGTGATTGCAGCTCCAGGTATTGATGCCAACAATACTCTTCGAAGAGCATTGCCCATCGTATATCCAAAGCCCTGTTCCAACGGCTCCGCGACGAACTTCCCGTAGGTGGCTCCGTCTTCCAAAATCTCGATGCGCGGCGCTACCATCTCCATATTTTAGGTCGCCTCCGTTTACCTCGAATAGAACTCGACTATCAAAGACTCCTGAACATCAGTATCGATCTCGTCTCTCGAAGGAACCGAGATGATATTTCCTCGGAACTGCTTCGCATCGAACTGGAGCCATGTCGGGGCTCTTCCACCTGCAGCTTCAATAGCATTCACAAGCGGCGGAACCTTGCGCGCAGCCACCACTACCTCAATAGCTTCACCAGGTTTTACCTGATAAGAAGCAATGTTGACTCGCTTGCCATTAACCGCGATATGCTCGTGCGAAACAAACTGCCTCGCCTGAGCCCTGGAAGTCGCCAGACCAAGTCTGTATACAACATTATCCAGCCTCATCTCCAATAGCTGGAGCATGTTCTCGCCGGTAACGCCAGTGCGCCTGGTGGCTTCCTTCATATAGTTGCGAAACTGGCCTTCTCTAACACCATATATTCGGCGCATTTTCTGCTTCTCACGAAGCTGTATGCCGTAGTCAGAAAGCTTTCTCTGCATTCCCTGTGCGCGCTGCCCAGGTGGATAAGGTCTCTTTTCCACGCAGCACTTTCGAGAATAGCATTTGTCGCCCTTTAAGTATAGCTTTACTCCCTCACGTCTGCACATTCTGCAGACCGGGTTTCCTTCGGATGCCATATGCTAATCGTCTCCTAAGATACGTATCGTCAACTCTAACAACAGCCTCGTAATGGCCGCCATTATCTATTACACACGCCGTCTCTTGGGCGGTCGGCAGCCATTATGCGGGATTGGGGTGCAGTCCTTTATAATAACCACCTCAAGTCCCACGGCCTGCAGCGATCGAATCGCTGTTTCCCTGCCGGAACCAGGTCCCTTGACATAAACGTCAACCCGCTTCATACCATGTTCCATGGCCTTGCGGGCAGCCGTTTCAGACGCTAACTGAGCCGCGAATGGCGTACTCTTCTTGTTGCCTTTGAAACCAACTTGTCCAGCGCTGCACCATGCGATCACAGCGCCGGTCATATCAGTTATCGAAATAATAGTATTGTTAAATGTACTCTTGATGTGCGCCACGCCCAGCACAATGTTCTTCTTTTCTTTTGCTTTCGCACGGCCCGCACTCGCTGCTTTTCTAACCAATTACAGCCTCCCTAGTTAGGTCTTAACTTTGCGCTTCGCTCCAACAGTTCTTCGTGGACCCTTGCGCATTCGAGCATTTGTCTTGGTGCGCTGACCCCTACAAGGAAGTCCGCGGCGATGCCGCAGTCCCCTATAGGAACCAATCTCCATCAAGCGTCGGATGCTCATCGCGAATTCACGTCGCAGGTCACCCTCGACGATATAATCGCCTTCTATAACCCGCCTAAGTTCAGAGACTTCACCTTCCGTCAGGTCACGCATCCGCGTACTGGGATCGACTCCCGCCTTGGCCACAATGTCCTTGGCGCTCGAAAGGCCTATCCCATAAATATACGTAAGTGCGTATTCAACTTTCTTATCCCTGGGAAGGTCTACACCTGCAATTCTCGCCAAGCTACGTTACCCTCCAATCAAAATCATCATCCGGCTAAAACACCCCGTTCCCTTTTGGGAAACCTGATACCTCAGTCCGGCAATCGTCTGGTCACACATCAGCCCTGTCGCTGCTTGTGTTTCGGATACTGCTTACAAATCACGCGAATAACACCTTTTCGCTTGATCACCTTGCACTTATCGCACATCGGCTTTACTGAAGCTCTTACCTTCATTTGCTCGTCCTCTCAAATGTAGAATCACTTGATCCAGTCACTTCCAAAACTCTGATGTGAGGTAGGCTTCGGCATCAGGATACCGAAGCAACCATGATC
>JAPLCU010000038.1 GCA_026392045.1 Armatimonadota bacterium | reverse complement strand
CGAAGGAGCATCAACCAAACCGCGCTTCACCGGATTATTGTGAATATACTGCAATTTAACCATTACCGCCTGCTCTTTGTCCAGCGCCACGCACCGAAATCTCTCTTTCCATACCTTATGGACAGCAGTCCCATTTGCCCGTGCAGAAAACGTCTCCAACCATTTCACAGCCTCTGGATTACCTGCTTTTGCGCGTTGGCAGGCCATCTGGCTGATCTTGCGCGAAGTCTCAGCAAGGGTGTATTGCATAAACTTCCGAACATCGCCTGCGTTGCCTCTAACCAGCAGATGTATATGCTCCGGCATTATCACAAAGCCCTCGACACACACGCCCCATCGCGTGCGCTGTCTATCCCAGCATTCGAGCAATTCTCGGCATAGCCTTTCGTCTGTTAGCGGCGGCAGATACTCTACCACGCTTGCCGTGCAAAAGTGGCTGCAGCCATCTATGTATGTGTTTCGGTATCGCCTATTGCTCATGTTGGTTGAGAGTCGGTCGAAAGCGATAGCTGCGGGAATTGACGTTGCATGAGCATTGTTGCCTTATCATTCGGCACCATTCCCGCAGCATCTAAAACTTACAGAATATAAATGGCGCGGCGGTCAAGACCGCCGCGCCATTTATATTTGTATTGAGACTTTGCGGCCAGATTAATCAGTCGGCGCCGTCACTGGAGGAGGTGGTGGTGGAGGCGCATCTGCGCCCGCTTCGTCCGCCGCATCTATCGGCGGCGCTGTCGGCGCTACGCTTGTTCCGGGTGTAGTCGAAGGAGCCTCAGTAGGTTTCTTCTCAGCCGCTGGCTCTTTTGGCTTAGCAGCTGCTTCTGAAGGCAAGCTTGTAACGGGCACGATGGGAGCCACAGATGTCTTATCATTTTCCGGAGCTAACTCCAGTATCTGCGCCATGAGTTTATTAACAACATCGCCCGCAGCAAGAGCAACAGCCTCGTCCGCGCCACCCACAGATGAGCCCTCAGGAGTTCGGCCAGTTGCCACGATAGTCTTCATAACTTTGCCCGACTTCGCATCAACCAAATCCATAGAAATGGTCAGTTGAGCTGATCTCAGGTCTACAGCAACCTGGCATTCATCAATAGAACCAACCACGAAGCAATCTACCGCCAACAACCTGGCCAGCTTCAATGGTTTTGCAGGATCTGCAGCGAACGGAGCCTTATCCTCATTGAGCTTTATGGCCGCATCGATGCGACCTCGCTCGATTGGCGCCAGCAATTCCTTATACAGGATCATCGAATATTTCTTGTTTCCGCCCATAACGCTGCGCAGTGCAGCAGAAATATCCTGGCCCAACGTCGCCGGCACTTGCATTTCCTCGCTCTGGTCAATCGGAAACACCGCCAGTGAACGCAGCACCACCACAGTCCTATGTGCCTTTGCCCTAAATAACCCCGCAGTTGCCGAAACGGCAGTAAAGCTGCCGATAAGGGCGACCAAGCCTAAAGAAATCCATACTCGAGATTTTCTCACCTTAAACATTCTTAGAGAATCCTCCATCCATACGAAGCGCAATACTTCACTAATGCGCGATCCGTCCGTCAGAACGGACCGCGCCTATATCTATGTGTGTTTCGATCTATTCCCCCGAAGGAACTGGGGGCGGTGTATCGAAACTATTCATGGAAGTGCCCGCCAATGAGTTGACAGACGTCGTTGATATAACGCCTCCATTGTAACTGGTATTCGGGTCGATCACAAGATCACAGTCAACAAATGCTCTGATCCAGAAGCCTGACCAAGCCTTAATCACTCGCTCAACGCCTGGTTCGGTAGCATTTACAAGGACATAACAACGCGTAGGAGCATCGAAGCGCCACGCATAGTCGCGAATCCAACCAGCAAGTCTTGCATCAGCAATAGAAAGTTCCTCGTTAAGATATCTAACCCTGAGTTCCGAGAATGGAATACCAACATCTTGCCTCGGTGAAACAGGATTATTACTGGCATCTTTCTTCCAGTTAATGAAGATATTACCAAACTGGTTCCAACCACTATACAACGGAATCACGCACGGTGCAAGTTCCGTCAAACCAGAAGTAGCATTCTTCTGCGTCGGATATCCCTTGCTAAGCGAATGAATCATCCTGTATTGCCTATTACCCACCAACGCAATACCTGCCGGCGCTGTGAGCAGACCGGTGTCGATACTTACCTGAGTGGCCGTTTCAGCCGAATAGCTGATCATCGGTTTAATCCAGACAGCATCACCAGGATTAAGCTGTGGGAAAGAGCCGCTTCCATATCGGAAGTAGATTCTGGTTGTCGGATCCCATCTTACTATCTGCATCTGGGCAGCCCAGTCATATCCGAAGATGCGGCCAACATCACCGTCAGCAATCACCATCGCCGGCGTAATCATATCGACAAGCGGCGTGCTTGTAGCAGGAGTTGTCGGGTCAGAAACGGCCATCACTATCATAGGCCCGCCAACAAGCAGCTTGAAGCTATCGTTCTTACCATCTATCACTGTATCGGTTTCTACACTATCCCATACATCTGCAGCGTCTGATATTCTGGCTGCTCCAAACTTCCATTCACCACCATCACATAGAGTAAGGGCATCACCAGTAACCAGCGCCGGATCGACATCCTCAGGATAGCTCGATACCTTGATCTTACCAATCCAGTAGATCGGATCAGTTGCATCAGGCTGTATCGTTAAGAAGCCAACAAGCGGAATAACACTACCATCCGGCTTGGTGATCTTAAAGCTAATCAGGCTAACCGGATCGCTACCCGGAACGTCTGAAACAGGCTTCGGATAAGCGTTGTTCTTCGGGAACTTGATCAGACCAACAATAAGAACGTTGTCTCCAACTGATGCCGTAGTGAGTCCGTCCGCTGTATCAGGATTCGCAGCATTCGCGCTCACAACCCTTATCTGTTCGAAGCTAGGAATCAAGTGTATGGGCACATTGCTTTCTCCCTTGGGAGCAGCAGACAACAGGCCGTCGCTCGCTTGTACTTCGTAACTATGCTCTATCGAACCGAACTGATTCATTGTGATGCCAGGGGCGTTCTCATACAACACGCCACCCGCAACAGTGAAATCATTCTGCGCAGGATCAGACTTAGTCATTCTGATCTTACGCTCAAGGCTAGTACCCTTGTCTATAACAAGGATGAGTCCTGCAAATGTCTGACCTGCCAAAGTCGCTATTGGCGCATCATTGTCAGCGTCCCTATATCTTGCCTGATACACGAACGGCGTGGCAAGTTTACCAGCACGCGGAGTCACATTGGTACTCACGATAACCGGCGCCACATTGTGCAGCGGTATATCGGTAGCGCCTACAATGAACGGATCACCGAACTGCGTTCCATCAGTCGCTTCAAAGATGATCGAGTATGTGCCGTCGGCCACCAGTGGGATGCCGCTGCGAAGCATTGTAAGAGAATAATCAACTCCAGCAACAAAGTCTGTGCCGGTAGTGGTCATTGAGTAGACGAACTCCTCAAGAGTTCCACCAATTCTACATAATCTGACCCTCACAATCGGCGTCGTTCCAATCCCATCAGCATCACTATAGTGAACCCTGAAGACAATATCCGTAATCGGGTTCGATATCGAAGGCATCAAAGTGCCCGCTGTAATTAAAGGCTTGCTATTCACGTCGAAACTGAAATCATTAGCCGCGAGAAGCGGGTATCTCACAAAGTGCGTAGTCAGAGGATCCACCAGATCGTATCCATCAGACGCCTCGTAATGGAATTTAGTAACGCCGGCAGGCGCTGCTGCAAAAGCCAACTCGAACGGTCGAGGTAATATGTAGTTGCCCACTATTGGCGGCACTGCAACCATGGGAGTAGCCGTTGCCGGATTGCCCATAACAAAGTTCATATAACCCGTAACACCATCATGCAGCGTTGGAGGATCGCTATCTGGATCACTATAATTGGCCCTTAAGGTAAGCGGGTCACCAAACGGGAATTTCGCTGGCGCAAGGGGTTTGGCTCGCAGATATTTGATATATACCGGCAATTGCGTCAATGCAACTCCAGCCTTCTTCGTATATTTAATATATACTTGCTGAGTACCGCTCGGCAATTGCTGTGACATCACAATCTTGCCGCCGGAGATAGAACCATAATAGTTCGTTCCAGTCAGTGCAGTATTCAGATAAACACCGGTCACTGTAGCGATTGCGCCTAAAGCATCAGGAACAACTCGTAAGAGGCTATTGCCATCCGGCACACCAATTTGCACCATCGTAGCGCCATCAGCAACCGCAGGCAATGCAGCAGTCAAATCGACAGTATAAGGACTCGTCAACACACCTACCGAGGTAGTCAGATAATTGGTTTTATTAACTGAAGCGTTCGAATCAAGACTCGCATTCAGATAAACACCCATAACATACCTTACGCTATCTGCTTCCAAAACTGTCCAATTTGTGCCGGTATTGAGTTTGACCTGCGTGTTGGTGATGATATCTGCCCTCTTGCCAAATGGACCGCTGAGAACCTGATCTCCACCTAACACAGGCGGCTTGTTGCCAGTTGGCGGCACAAGAACAACCGTCGGACCAGCATATTTACCAGTAAGTGGATCACGCACTTCGTCTGAATACTGGGCCATCTCGTAGTTAATATATACGATCGTTCCCGCCACCTGTTTGTCAACAATATTGCCGATTGCTATCTTGCCTAGAGCATTGAGCTGTCCCGCGCTTGTGATTTTAACATTCGCATCCTTATTTTCAGCGCTCATTAGATCTGGGTAAACACCATTGATGCTGCCTATCTTTAATGGCGCGAGCGGAGTAATGATGAAGCCAGTAGCGTCTACTACGCCGGTCATAACATCATCCTTACACCAAACTGGAATCACAACCCTGCTTCTAGCTGTGAAGTGGAAGTTATGAGTACCCACCGCAAGCTTAGACACGGTGATCTTATACTTGATACCCTTAGTGAAATCCTGATCTTCAGCATTCAGTTTTGACATCACTATTCCGTTGATGCGGAAAGTAGTCTTCGAACCAGGCGTGGCGCTGAAACCGTCAGTAACCAGATCATTGGTAGCAATAGTCAGGGTATTTGCCGTATTTGAATGAATCAAACATGTACGGCTTGCAAGCGTACCGTTGGTAACCTGCATCAGCTTATTCTTAAACTGATCTACTCTCCACAACGGACTGTAATTAATATATACCATAGCGCTAAGAGGCTGAGCATCAGCAAGGTTAGATATAATAATCTTACCATTTGCATCTACCTGTCCGGCGCTAGCGATCTTTGTAGTTAGTTCTGGGTCAGTATAGACGCCGAGTATTGTCTTGCCAATCACCGCAGGGTCATTTGTCAGAATGATGAGGCCGCCCGCAGTGTTCGGATCAACCCTACCAGTAGTTACAACAGAGACGGTCATCTCTCTTTTTTTGGTTGGTTCCATACTGTCTGCAATCAGACCATCAACCCTACCTGCCGTCAAGGCGTCAGCGGAAGTTGCATAGTCGACCCAAAGTCTGGGCAAACCAATTATATCTTCTCCAACTTTGTCGAACAACAAATCCTTATTAAACTCAAATGGAGGTTCGTTGTCCAGATCAGTGTAAACGACAGTGTAGTCAACAGTCTGGTTTGTGCCGATTGTTCCAGGCGCTGCAGGATTGGGAATCGCCATACCCAAAGTAAGCGTCGGAAGATCATTAACCCAAGGACCATCAATATCCTTGATCATATCTACTCCAGTAGTCGGGCGGACACGGCCCGGAGCGTCCGTATACCAATCATAAACAAATGCGCTCACCCCGTCACTCGTGTCAAAGCGAAACTTGTGCGACCCGCCAGTGAGATTCGTAAGTGTAGTATAGGTGTACAAAACACCCAAACGATATATGGGGGATCCGCCTGTTGCATCAAGCGTCATTTTAAATGGAACACCGTCAATATATACGCACACACCATATTCAGGATCAGGAGCCTGACCATTAGGGCCATCAGTGTCTTTATAAACTACAGAATACGTATAGGTAGTATTACGCGCGCCGTAACGCGGAGTGACTTTCCCAACAGACAGTTCTGGCGGAGTATTTTCGCCAATCAAGATGTTGTTGCCATTTTTATCCTGCATCGGGGTTCCGAATACATAAGTGGCGTATCTCTTTTTGCCCGCAGGCGGAGCCGCTAAGAACTGAACCTTAGCAAGGTTATTGTCAGCGGTCCATCTATCTATTCTGTAATTGCCCAACTGGTAATAGCGAATGTAGCTATTAGCGCCATAAGAAGGCTCCTCAAATGACAGAAGCAAGCCCTGATTGGCAGCAGTAATTTGCATAGTCTGTGCAACGCTATATGTTGTCAGGAATGGATTGAAATAGTTGGGGGAAGTTTGCTCTTTATCCAACCAAACGCCAAGCACGCCGCCTGTTACATCACCAATATCATCTTTAATATGAACATTAACAGGCGTGGCTGTTGCGCCATCTGGGAGAATATTCGTTTTATTGCAGTAGCCTCTGACTTGATGATTAAAGCGAGAATCATGGTACTTAATATAGACCGTGCCAGTATCAACAGGCAATTCTTTGGTAAGCCAAATTGTCGGATTGCCAAGCCAGTATCCCGACCTGTTGTATTCAATCCACACATCGCCTGCGTAACCGACCTGTGAAGCGTCCTGATACCTTACATATATGGCGCCTCCAAGTCTTGCAGCTGCAGTTAGATCGAGATACTCAGCTCTGTCATAAATGTAAATCTTATCATTACTCAGCATAGATAGAGCGGCGCTCACAATCCTCGTTGTCATGGTGGCATCAGTATAGGACTTACCGATCTTTCCTATCGGTGGTAGAATAAAACTCACAGGAACATAAACCATGATGGCGCTGTCTCCGGCTACAAGAATCCTGGATTGTGCGATTTTTATAACTCCGTCAACACTATTATATGTTGTGCCCGGTATTTGCTGCGTCAAAGTAGCATTTACAAAGAGTGAAAGGAAAGTAACTACATCCGCTTTGACCGGAGCGCTCAGAGTGACATAAGCATCTACCCAAACTTGTTGATTCATCATTTGCTTATAAGTTATATAAGCCATTGTACCCGTAAGCTTCTCGAGAGGATCAGCAATAGTTATTATGCCAGTAGCAGGATCATACGTTGCGCTTATAATCTGCTGTGTCATCGCGGCGTCTGAATAGAGAGCAACGAAAGTATTTATGTTAGCAGCTTGCGCAGGAGTAAGCGTAATTAATAAACCACCACCAGAAACATCTACTGTCACTATTTGACTCATGTTTTGCAGATAAGCCACGTAAGCAGTATCTCCCGGCACATGAGCGCCAGCAGCCTCGGTAATAGTTATTACTCCAGTAACATCATCATAAGCCGCGTTTGCAATTGCATTTTGCAGCGCAGCGTCCGAATAGAGTCCACTGAAAGTATCTATATTCGCTTGAAGCAGAGCATCCAAAGTAATTGTTGGATTATCAGCAGCGGCATCTACCGTTACTGGTTGAGGTACACCGCCAAAGGTATAAGTCTGACCGGTGGGATCCGAAGAATCAGCAAAAGCCCAGATGGACTTCATTTCGCCAACATTTATCTGCCCATTTTGATAAATGATATTAGGAATAGTGGCGCCTATTGTGCCATTAGGATTCATTTTATAGACATCCAGAACTTCGCTGATTCGCCAAGGATCGTCAGGAGTAATCGTGGAGTTGGCATCCATTATTCCATTTACAGGATTTCCCGCCATCCGCTCTAGACCATCCATATTCCCCACAGGCTGGAAATCAATGTAGACAGTAATCCCGACTGTCTGTGCATTCGCAACGGTGATCTTCTTATCAACACTCAATTGGCTAAAACCTGCCAGAGGTATTGTCTTGGCTTGATCTGCAAAAACACCAAGCACACTACCAATTAACAGAGGATCACTCGGATCAATTGCAATTCCTGTTGCGTCCACAACACCGGTTTGTGTAACTGTCAGAGGTTGATATTTAACATAATAAATTACAAGAGAGTTTGCGGGCCGTTCTGCCGGGTCAGTAATAATTATCCTTCCATCGGCATTTAGTTGTGTTGTAGTGAGCAGGCGATTCTGTTCGGTCATCGCAAAATCTGTATATACTCCAATGACTCTATAAATAAGAGTTGCATCTAGAGGCAGCAGCGCATACATATTGGGATCATACCCTGTATCGACCGCTGCAGTCATAGATAAAGATATCTTAATAGTTGCAGGATCATAGTAGTTTATGCCTATCGGCTTGCCATTTGCTGGATCCAACTCAGTATAAACGCCTTCAACACTGGCAATAACACTTGAATCATCTGGCATTACATACCATGTAGACGCTTCGCGGTCGACAGTCGTCGCTGCGCCTTTTGTAATGCTATATCTATCATCAATATCTAATAACTTCCCGCTCTTTCTATCATCAACAAGAAGCGGTTGTGGATTTGAGCCATCATTATTAGTTAGAACAGATATACCGTTTACAACCGATATTTTGTCGGCATCTGTTATAATTGCATCGCTAATTATCCCAGCAGGTGCAGGGAGTTCAACCGGAAGTGGTCCCATAATTGGAGTGTTAGCGATCTTCGGCACGAAAGTAAACAGGTTGCTGCCCGCGTTAGTAAGCAGCTGATTAAGCGCTACATTCGATGACGGCGAATAGAAAGGATCAGCTAGATCATTGTTGTAGTTCGCCCAAGTAGTCCCATCATAGGCAACAAAAGCATAGTAATATTTCTTTGGCTGATCATCGTCAAACACTTTTCCAGACAACCTGGTCTGATAATAGAAAATTACGCCATCTGTGTATACAATGTCTGAGGAGTCTTCCGGCAGCATATTGTGCCCGTCATCCCAAAGGACTGTTTTGCCATCAGGCTGCAAATTGCCCAGAAACATCTTCATTACAGTTGGCGCATCATTGTTTTTATCAGTGTATTTAACGCTGAACTTATATAAGGTGGCAGAATTATTGGCATCATCCGAAGATTCAAGCTTACCTTGAGTGAGAGTCGGCGCCAAGGGACCCGAAATTGTGGGACCATCTTTCCACTGCTGACCATCAGAGGTCTTAATTACCATCTCTCCCAATATTTGATCAGATAATAATGTATGTGTGCCCCAATCATCAATAAACTCAAAATAAAATTTCCGCGTCCCCGTCTGTATTGAGTCCATTTCTAAAGTGGAAACATCGCAAGTATAATAGACCCCTGTTTTATACTTTGCTCTATTATCCACAAGCGGATCAATTGGCGCCTCAGGCGAAAGCTGGAAACGCTGTGGCGCCTTGGTGTCATTCGTTCTTATATATACATAAGAAGAGTATGGTTTCTGACCATCAGTGTCCGCATATTTAACTCGAAATTTGAATGTATCGCCCATCTTGCCAGAGGTAGGGGTAACGGATGATTCGCTCAACACTGGAGGCGTATTGATATATGGACCAGGAACAAAGTCGTTGTTGTCGTAATCAGCATTTAAGACTTCATTTGGCATGCTCATTGTCGACACGTAATAATCTACGCTCACGCCGGTCCTCTTATCGCCATATCCATACTCGGCATAATCCGGTCTTCGCGGCCAGATACACTTGTTCTCTCCATCATAGCACTCAAAATAATATGTATGCGGACCAGGCGGCAGTTTTATTTTGAACCTATACCATACACCGTCGAAGTATGGCTTTGAGCCAACAAGCGCATCTGGAACCATGGGATAACTCTTGTATACATAATCCGCAGCCGGTCTGTCAGTGCTTTCACCAGAGCCTGCAATTATAGTATAAGAATAAGCAGTTTTCGAATATGCGCTGGCATTATTGATCCAGACCTTCATATACGTGGGAGGTAGATTATCCAACTGCCTGTATAAAATTTGAAACTCATTTTCAGTAGCAGTTGTTGCGCCTGCAAACTCAGATCTTCCCCAGCCCGTATAAGTAGTATCCCCGGTAGTATAAGCCCCGTCCAAGAGAGGGTTTACACATCTCTTAAACGGCTGTAATGTACCGTAGAAACGACCACTGCCATATTTTAGTATGTCATTCTTAGGCACTCCCAGCGCGTCCACGAACGGCACCGTAAGTTGGCAGGTTACTCTGGGGTGTTCGGTGCATGTAAATGGATAGGTATATGCGGTTCCCTCAAAGTAGCCAGGAGCCATAACATATCTATCTGCAAATATAGTAGAGTCAAACCAGTTGACTCCATCAGTAAATTTCCTGTGAGCAGTGCGGTTAATTTCCGGATATCCAATCACAGTTCTTGATAAAATTGGATCCAATAGAGGAGAGTTCAGCCCATAAATATTGGCGCCAGCCGCCCACTCGGCTGGTGTTGGCTGCATTGACAATACTAATGGAGTGCCACCATCGGAAAGGAAGTTCATTGAATCGTCGCTGCATCCAAAGAAGTAGCTGTATATTCCTATGGGAAGCGAGTTATACGCCCAATTTTGCTTTGTGCTATAACCACTAGTATAATAACCGGGTGTAAAATCGGCGACATAATTGGTTCCTGCAACACTATTATATGCATTGTCATCAGCTTTCCACATCGGAAAAGCTTTGTAATCACCAAATAAGCCATGATCTTGATAACTGGGAGATACTATGGCAGAGTATGGATCTATCAGGTTTTGCAGATACAAAACCACACCACCGATACCTCCATCAGGAGCCAAATTTGCCCCGTTTTGATAGCAAGCCTTAAAAATAAACAAGTTGCTTGAAGACCCGTCATTTGGATGCGTGCTGTCGCGGGCATATTTCGGCCCGACATCAATAGGCTCTGATGTATAGTCGGGGGAATAAAAGTAATTCGGGTTTAAAATGTAGTTAAAGTAATATAGATAATCCTCACCACCGCCACCAAGCCCACCATCATAACTGATGCTTCCTGTTGCATTTCCTCCGTGTTGAACGCCTACTACAGTTACATCAACGTTCACTGAAACAAGCGCCGGCGGAGTCTGACTGAGATCAAACGCGTATGCTGTGGCACGATGAGGAATGGTGTTGACTAGATTAGAAGCATACCACATAGGATACATTCCGCCATCATATACAGCAGGAGGACACCAGATCAGGTTATTCATGGGGTTTTGGGCCGTCGGCACAGGAAAGTGCGAAGCGTAAACAGCATCATTTGGAGTTGTATAACCTGCTTGATTTGGCCACTGTATAGGATTACTCATATTCAAACCCGCACTTACGCTGGCTCTGAATGTAATTGTTCCCGCAAATACATCGACAGCATATAGATACATCGGAATGTCATCTGCACCAAGGCCCGATAGCATTACAATGCCGTAGCCGTCCGTCTGGACTGCCGCAGTCTTCGATGGATAAACCCACTTATTTGGATCAGTCTTCCAAACAGCTGTATATGTAAAAACGGAATTCGCCGTAGCTTTCATAGGTGTACATGTCAGCGTAAGTTCAGCGCCTGATGCCATGCTGCCACAAAGCCCAAAAAGCAATGCCAATATTGAAAATGTCCAATTGCACAAATAATGATTTTTCATAATATTCACCTCAAAATTACTCATCCCCAAAGAGGATGCATCCCACTTAAGCTTCCCATAAGATTAGGCGCAAAACCTCTTAAGTAAATCACGCTAAATCGCTTATATGTGTCACCCTGAACTAGATTCAGGGTCTGTGTTTAGATGCAGAATCAAGTTCAGCATGACGATATGCAAGTTTGCTTGCTTGACTAACTTGTTCTTAGAACCCGCCCGGTAGTGTCATTACGCTGCTGGCAGGATATATTGAAGGACGAAACACCAGCGTCATGGGTATGCGTACTCTGATCCAGTATCCGTTCCATGGGAGAAGATATGAATCGCTACCTTTCAGGGTGTCATAGACGTTCTTTTCAGAGTTCCAGGAAAAGACTGTGCGCGTGACCCAGTTCTTAGCAACAGCATCATCAAATATTGCAGTTTCATAGGTCAGCCTGTTCTGGAACATCAACTGTCCTAAATACATCGGATAAAGAAACGGTATGCCAATCATGTTCCAGCCAGGTGTAAGATCAACAAACTGCGTTTCAAGCTGACTCCCATTCATCTCGCCAATAATCGAAGAGTCAGGTGAAAGCATCACGTTCCTAGGAATTCCAGGTCGTATGCTGGGCACCGTAACCCAAAATGCCTTGCTTGGCATTAATTGAGCAACCGTCTGATACGAGCCGTAGCCCGCTGGATCATAATATTTGGCAAAATATGCGACGTTATCCCACCCAACAAACATATGCTCAATGGTCGGAGTGATTGCTGTATAAGGCGGGCAGAGCATCTGATAACCATTGCGTAAATCCATCTGCTTAGTTGCAGGAACCATAATCTTTCGGCTAACCACCTGCTGCCAACCTGAAGGGTCTCTCACAGACACATAGTATTCAAGATCACCAGAATATGTCCCAGTCGCTTCGACTCTCCATGTGACAGGCGCTCCTTCGGAATTCATTCCAATGAAACCCATATCCTGCTGCGCAGATTCAGAATCAGCCGCCAAACGCAAGCCTTTGGGCAGATACAAATATGCGGAAACATTCTCCAGATCGTAGCGACCCGGATCAACATCGAGATTGTAGACATACGCCTTAATATCAAACGAAGTCTCAATGGTACCGGGCAAAGACAACCTTCTTATTGGGTACTTGATTTCAGTGCCCGGAATACCTGAAATAGTAGAATCATACTGCAGCGATCGCGGTCCCTGAACTGCAAGAACCGCCGTGTCCTGCTCCGTCCTGGCGCCCACGCGACGTGTCCAAGCGGAAGAAGCCGCAGCCATACCGAAGTAGGTGACAACTTTTTTCGTCGCCTTTGGCATAACCCCAGATTGCTTCCACGTCAACGTAAACATCTCGTCAAAGATAGGAGTCTCATTGGGCGTATAGTCATCCGGCAGCCAAACATTTGTAGTTAGATCCGCATAGTTACCTATGGTGAAATAGTCAGGCACAACGCAATCATGACCCCTTATGGTGTTTCGCACCACTGAAACTGGATCATCTATATTGTCATACCAGTCAATAGCCGCCGGTATTTTCGCTCCGGTAAGATTAGAACCATAGTGTTGATCAGGCCTACCAACCATACGGCTTAAACCAACGCCTGGTAGGAATGGATAATTGTTAATACATGATCCACTCAAATAAATGTCGCCAAAAATGCTGGCGCCAATATTTTTGGCTGTATTATCATTGTTCAGAATGGTAAGCTCCATTCTGACCGCGTCTCTAACCAAACTTATATGGGCTTTCACGATAACCGGCGCAGCAACTGCGCCAGCCGGTGTCACTGACCATTCACCTTCGATATACGGACCATATCGGCCCTTGCCAAGCACCGGAGCATCAACAAGCAGAAAAGGCTTGATCCATGCGCCGCTACCGCTGCCAACAATGACCGGATTATCATTGTTAATCTTAATCCTGAACGCTGCAAAGTTTGCGAGGTCAGTGCCATAGGGCCATGATCCGGCGTAGATGAGCGCTTGATTATTATCATCAGGAGTCTCCGGATCACCTTCCAGCGCAACAGCTCCCCATCTGCCTGCTACAGGGTACTTCACTTTTTTTCCATCTATATCGGTAACTTCATACATCCCCCTCACGCCAATCCGAAACTGGATATACTTGTTCGACAATGTGACATATACGGGTGGATCTGTCACCACCGGTGGATTTTGTGCATACAAACTACACTGCAAACCAAACAAAAGCAAAACAATCCCAAGTAATGCAATGATTCTAAACGCGAATTTCATAACAAAAGCCTCCTCCTGCTCAATGGCAAGGACTTTTCAATCCTATTCAACTTAAGGCATAATCGTCAGGATCAACTGATCCCCCGATGCCGAACTACCAACATTAGCGCGCAGCCAATATCCATTGAACGGTTCCAAAAGATCTCTGGCCGTGATATTAACATAACGCCCATACACATTATCCCATTCAAACAGATTCGATCTAACCCATCCAGCCATTTCGGCTTCCATCAATGACTTCGGACCATCTCCGCGATAGCTGAACAATGCCGATCCCCACGCCACCTTACGGGCAAACGGATTTCCGACCATGTTCCATCCCGCATACAGATAGATATTAAACGCATCATCAGCGGGCATAAACGCGTAAGACCGATCAATTTGGACATCCTTGGGCAAATATAGCCAAAAGCCGGTGCCCGCAGGAAACTTAAATGTATCAGGATCGGCATTAGAATAACCACCACCGGTAAACCACGTCAAATCCCTGGGATTATCCCAAGCAAGCTTCTCTGATACCATCTTTGAAGCAGGCTGCTTGTCTTCGGTGTAGTTGAAATAAGGAACGGAACGCATGATCGAAGTCTCCGGCAGCCATCGCATAAGAACCGCTCGGTTGGCGCCGCTAGTCAAGAACCTTACGTGATTGGCAGTGCCTGTCTCGACAAGCAAATCAGAAGGCTGAGTGGTCATCCAATTATACCTTGTCAATCCGCCTGCAGGGCAAAATGAATATGGGAATGCAAACAAGTGAACACCAGCTTTAATCACTTGTTTACTGATGTTGAAAGAAGCCCAGTCAGAAAAACTTGTGCTGTCTATGTTTGAGTCACCGCTGACATATACTTTGTGATTACCCTCCGCCAACAGCGCCTCACCTGGTAGAGGCCAGCTGAACGCGAGGGTTTTATCGTCGAGGCTAAAATATGAATCCTGGTCAGGATTCAGGCCGTCGAGTACCACGAAAGTCATATCAGCCAGATTGTCTGGAATTCCATTATCATCGTTATCGGTATAATCCAGGTAGACCTTAACCGTAAGGGTGTCTATGGTCTTAAGTGATATTCTAAAATCGGAGTTTTCGAGTGCGGTAGAGCCTTTGACCGGTTTGAGTATCTTTATGCTGCCACCCGTAAACGCAGCATTGAGATCAAGAATACCTTTGCCATACTTTGAAGCATCCATAGCGGCATACAGCGGCGGCCTCGCTGAGTCGAGAAGTCTGTCTCTTACATCCTCCTTTAACACTCCGTTGCTCAAAAGTAGAGCAGCAGCGCCGGCCACGTGAGGACATGCCATGGAAGTTCCCTGGAAATACTCATAAACATATGTGGGTTGGGGAGGAGTAGCGGTATCATATACAACAGTTGTGCTTAAGATTCCGCCCTCTTCGCTAATGCTCATATCTCCGCCCGGAGCCGCGATTTCGATCTTACCATAATTCGAGTAAGGCGCTATCGCCTCTTTAGGACCAACGGATGATACTGATATAACTTCAGGCCAAGCAGCAGGATACATGGGAAAATTTGTAGCATCATTTCCTGCGGCTGCCACAAGGATCACACCTGCGTCAGCAAGAGCCTTGATGGCATCGTATTCTTCTTGGGCGTAACCGTAGCCGCCAAAACTCATGTTGACTACATCTGCTGCATAGTTATCCAAAATATATTGCAGTGCGCTTATAATTGCAGTTGAAGGTAGCCCAGTCTCATCGCCCACTCTTAACGGGAGGATTTTGACACCATCCATACACACACCCACAACGCCTATTTTGTTATCGCCCTGAGCAGCAATGGTGCCTGCAACGTGCGTCCCGTGACCGACCGGGTCATAATGACCATCTACGTTGTTGGGCTCAAAAAAATCTTTACCATCAAGAAGTCTATTCACTAAATCCGGATGGGGAGCAACGCCGCTGTCAACAACCGCTACGGTTATGCTGGGGTTGCCTTTTTCCCGGTCCCAGGCCGCAGGAGCGTGTATCATCGTCATACCCCACAGAGAACCGTCCCTCCAGTATGTATCATCTGGGTCATAACATAGATACTTCAGATAATTAGGCTGGATTCGCTCTATAGTCCATTTCAGAGCCGAAAGGCGCTTGCTTCCCGAGAATGATTTCGATCTGGCAGCTTCACCACTACGACCCATCCTAATCCAATAGGAATCGCTCACTGGAAGAGCAGCTACTACGCTTGCGCCAAGCCTGTCTACCATCGCTTTTACATCAGACACACTTGTCCCAGACTGCACATGTATAATGTACTCGTTGGGCACATATCGCAACCGACCTGATCTGGCCTGTGCTAATGATGCCCCCGCAAAGCATGTTATTGCAGCTATGACAAGGACAAACCTTAAGCACATATTCTTCTGTGGCAAACGCACACGCAGTCTCATTCCAATGTCCTCCAATTCCTCTGAGCTGAGACAATCAATCTTTCGATTCGCCCAATGTACCGAGCGATGTTGCTATGTTGTCCCGAACTCAGTGTTCGGGACAACCGTTGCTTTATCAGCTCTATTAGCACGCTCGGATAACCGAGCCATCATCCATGATTATCGCCTATGGACGTGGCGGCGGAATACCGATAACCTTAAATAAGTTATCCTCACCGGTCGTCCAAGGTCCCTTGCCATCAAAGTAAGGCGTATTTGCCGGGACAGGTCTTTTCGGCGCCGTATCAAGCGCATTTCTGCTGTATACGCGCCAAATCATTTCCCTATCAGAATAGTTTTGAAGCATTGCCGCCAAACTAATTCTATCAGCCTGTGACATCTTCGCAGTCTGTCCAAATCCCGTAATAATGCTGCTATGCCAAGACGGAGCAGTTCCGGCCACGGCGGGATCCACAGTAACATAATACTGGTCAGCTCCGGCCTTCACATACCAGCTGAACATATCTATAGTAGGATCGGTGAGATCGCTTATCAACAAATCGCTTGCACCAGCGCTTGGCTCGTAGAGGGGAGAGATCACATCAGCAGCTGTAACTGGCTCAATAGCTGTCATCCTGAATATATGGGGAATCGGTGTGTAATAATACTTTACGCCGCTGCCAGCGCCGGTGCCAGTACCGGTACCGGTGCCAGTGCCGGTGCCGGTGCCGCCACCGGGAGCAACACTCGGGGTAACCCTATACAGCACCCGAACCTGATAATTATGGGTCGTTCCGAAAGGCATCGGCGGAACTGTGGCTGCTGTCTGAGTAAAACTGATATCAGGGTTGGCTTCCAAGGAAAGCCACTCGAACGTCATGTCAGCGCCATTGCCATACAAATTTTGCAAATCAGTCATACCGAGATCCCATTCACTAGGATCGCTGAGCACCTTAACCGGCGCGGTACCATCGGTGTAAGTATCCCTAAGTATTTGAATCTCAAGAACATCTTTGCCATAACCAAGTGACTTTGGATCCCAAGTCAACTGCAGAGGTCCAGCCACGCTCACGTTCAGAGCGCTTTCATTTCCTCGGCCACCCTTAAACAGACTGATACCGATGAAAACAATGGCCAAAATCAGCAAAAACTTGCCGATCTTCGGCAGCGCGCTCTTGCCACCGCGTGACTTATCCGGAGCGCCACCGGGCACAGGCGCTGATTGTAGGCTCTTAGCTATCGTCGGCATGTCAAATATGGCACGCACCTTGTCCTCCGGCTGCACGCCTCTCATGGATTTGACAATCTTAGCAACACTCTCATTCGGGTGAACTTCACGAATCTCCAAATACCCGATGATCTCTCTAGCCCGCATAACAATAAGACGCATACCCGGCTTGAAGCCATCTCTAACACCGCGGTTAATTAATACCTGATCGGCGCCAATATTTATCTGCACTGTCGCTTCAGGCATTACATAATCGATCATCGTCTTGACCGCAAGGAAAGCGGCCTTGCTGACGGCTTCTGTAATCAGAGCATCATCATCGGCGGTAAACCCGACACGGGCCTCCGATGTACCTGTCTGAACCGCGCCATTAACAATCTCACCTGACGCCTGATCAATCATCTGAACAACGATCGTTGCCTGAGCCCGTCTGGTAACCCCAGATCCCGCAAGCTGCACAGACTTAACTGCGCCCTCAAGGATTGCATCTGCGCTCAATTCCTCACCAAGCCTGACACAATTCACCTTGTCAAGCGGCGGGTGAACATCGATCTTAGACATAGCGTCGCGGATCTGAATACGGGTAATGCTCACATCGTAGCGGTTTGTCTTACTCATCTCAATGACAACTGCATCGGTAGCAAGTCTCGCCAGAGAATCACCCATAATACTTGTCTCGTTGACAAAGTCAACAACCGCGACAGAAAAAGTCGGCAATAATTGAGCGTGGGCGGGTGTGCAAAACGGCGCCGGCATTATTGTTGAAACAAGCGCCAAGATAAGCACGTAACATACGCTCCTGATAGCCCTGCATTGCATAAGCAGCCTCAACGGTATAATTCCTCCTCTTGAATCGATTACCTTAATAATTAATCATTTACGATTGCAAAACACTCGCCCGATGCACCAGAGCAAGTTACTCTCCCCTAGTTCCGTCCTTGCGTCGCTTTAAGCTTCATATTGCCGTCAGCATAACCAACAACAACAATGGCTGAGCAGACCCACGAGATTGAATTCGGGGACTCTGTTGGGATAAATGTAAAAAGGTCCCAGCATTATCTTCCGTAGCACCCGGTGTAAATACTGTTCTCAACCGACCCATTCCTCTCGAAACGAGAGTAAGCATGTTGTTTGCAGCAAAACTGCTGGACATCGAACTCATCCGCTAACAACTATAGCACAACTGCTCATGTTAGAGCAAGAGTATTTCGTTCCAAACATCCAATATATCAGTTCGCAGTGAATCTATCGTCTTGTCGTTGCATATCACACGATCAGAGCGCTCAATCTTTCGCTCTAAAGACATTTGCGACCGAATTCTCCGCAACGCCTCAGCACTAGAAATTTGGCTCCTGCTAGTCAGACGATTCTTCTGGGTCTCTTGTTCCGCTGCAATCAATAATACTTCATCAACAATGTCTTCAAGCCCGCATTCGATCAATAATGGGATCTCAACTGCAAGCACAGCCTTATCTGATGGATGTAATCGTCTGAAGTCATCGATTCGCCTTTTGAGCTCAGAAATGATTATCGGATGCGTAATGCTATCAAGATATTGCCTTGCCTTGTCATCTGAAAATATAATTCGCGCCAAAGCAGACCGATCTATCTGACCGTCCAGCCCAACCACATCTTTTCCAAATCGCTCAACTACCTCTTTGTAGGCCGGGGAGTCCTTTTGCAGCACATCCCGAGCAATATCGTCCGCGCTAAGAGTTTCCGCTCCCAGCTCAGCAAATATTCCTAGCGCTGTGCTCTTGCCAGTCCCTATTCCGCCTGTTATTCCTAGAATAAAAGCCATTTTGTTTTAGTTAGTTTAGTTGCTTCGGTATCCTGATGCCGAAGCCTAGTTAGTTGCTTCGGTATCCTGATGCCGAAGCCTACCGCACATCATAGTTGCTTCGGTATCCTGATGCCGAAGCCTACCGCACACCATAGTTGCTTCGGTATCCTGATGCCGAAGCCTACCGCACATCATGAATAATACGGGCTAAGTTTCCCAATGCTCATCATTTACAAGCAAAATTTTGGCCCGGCGCCTTAACGGCAACCGGGCCGTGATTTCCAAAAGATTCGATTAGATTACGTTGTAGCTTTAAGCCTGAGACTCACCAGCTTCTTCTGCCGGAGCAGGAGTCTCTTCTTTAACCACAGGAGCCTTCTTTTTGGCTACTGGAGCCTTCTTTTTGGCTACTGGGGCCTTCTTTTTGACCACAGGAGCCTTCTTTTTGACCACTGGGGCCTTCTTTTTGACCACAGGAGCCTCTGCAACTTCCGCAACCGGCTCAGTCTCGATAGCAGCTTCCTCGGCCATAATCTCTTGGGCCTCTGCCAAAGCTTCAGCTTCCTTCAAAGCTTCTCTCTTTGCAGATCTAGTTTTGGACTTCTTAGCCGGCTTCTCTTCTTCAGCAGTAAAGGCAATACCGCTCAACTGCTCGCCGATCATGTCGCCGATAGTGGTTTTGGAATCAGGCCTTGCCTGTTGGAACTGACGATATTCGGGTTCTTCGCGCGGCTCTCTTATGGGCTGAGGCAGCAAAGCCCTCATGGAGAGGGTGAGCCTTCTCTCGTCGGGGCGCAGGTCGACGATCTTAATCTCGACTTCCTGGCCGACACTAACAACGTCCTCAGGATTATTCACACGCTTATGGGCAAGTTCCGCGTTCGGAATGATGCCCTCGACGCCACCTTCGACCTGCACGAATGCGCCAAACGGCACAAGCCTGCTGATCTTGCCGGTAAACACATCGCCAACGCTGTGAATTCGCTTGACCTCTTCCCAAGGATCGGGAAGAATCTGTCTCAGACCCAAGGAAACTCGGTTCTGCTCAAGATTCATCTTGAGAATAACAACCTGCAGCTTCTGACCGACTTTAACCACCTCAGCCGGATGATTGATTCTGGTCCAGGACATTTCGCTGATATGCAGCAAGCCGTCTACACCACCAAGATCGATGAATGCGCCGTAATCGGTAAGTCTGCGGACGGTACCATCGCGAATCTGACCTTCGGCAAGCGTCTTCACGGTCTCTGCCTTAGCAGCATCGCGCTCTTCCTCAACTGCGAACCTGTTGGAAAGAACAACCTTCCTTCGCTCGCGGTCAACTTCGATGACCTTGAACTGCATGCTCTGCCCAACAAACTTCTCAAGATTCTTCAGTTTGCCGCTCTGAACGTGGCTGGCAGGAACGAATCCCCGAACGCCCAGGTCGACTACAAGGCCGCCCTTGACTCTGTCCATAACCATCGCCTTGATGACTTCGCCGTCGGCAAACGCCTTGTCGACTTTGTCCCAGGCGTTCTCGAAATCAGCTCGCTTCTTCGAAAGAACCGGGCCTCCATCGCGGCTTTCTGTCTCAATTACATAAACTTTAATTTTTTCGCCTACAGAAACTACCTGCTCAGGCTCCAGGCTGGAATCGCGGGTGAGTTCGTTAGGTCTGATCATGCCTTCGGACTTGGTTCCCACGTCCACAAGCACGCCTTCCTTATCGATATGAACTACAACCCCCTCTACCACATCGCCCGGTGTGAGCGACCTGAACGCCCCGGAGTAATCTACTCCAGAACCGCCCATGCTGGCCATTGCGGCCTCCATCGTCATCGGCTCTTCGACTTCAACAACTGGCTCCTCTGGCTCAGCTATCTCCACCTTCACCTCCACCTGTTCAACAGGCTCCTCTACCTCCGATGCCGATGAACCCGCACCAAATGGGGTTTCGGAGAGTTCGTGGATGGGCGTGTTTTCTTGTCCCATTTCCTTCTCGTCAGACATAGTTCAAAACTCCTCTCGCGTGAATCGCGCGCGATTCCGCATGTTAGTCATTCCGGGCATTATTTTCTGGCGCCCGGACAAGCCGTCATTGCCGCGCTGATATTCGGCATAGTCAAACATCCAAAATCAGCTCTGATGTACTATAATAAACCCTTTACAGCCCCTGCGTCAAATTTATTCAGCATTTTTTTGTCACAAATGGTAAATACTGGCAAATGTGCCTGCTTTGCGAGTTATGGATGCTGCGGGAATGGCGGCAATTGATAAGGCAACAATGCTCATGCAACGTCAATTCCCGCAGCTATCGCTTTCAACCGACTCTCAACTAACATGAGCAATTACGTAGCTGCGGGAACTCTTGATTGTGCAATATTGGAAGCACAGTGGGCATAGTCGTTCCCGCATCTATGAAAATGCGTTTTTTGTCAAGACCCACGCTTAAATTTTTAGTCTATTACGCTTTCTAGGAGTCTTACGTCAACGGCGCCGCTATATCGGGCGCAAGATGACGTAAGGCTCCGGTCGGGTAAG
>JAPLCU010000186.1 GCA_026392045.1 Armatimonadota bacterium | reverse complement strand
ACGAGTTGCTTCCTTCTGATTTATCTTTATAACCTCTTTCTGCATGGGGACATTTTCCCTTTGCAGTTAACAGGGGTCAAATTCGCTTTGCATAGACAAATATCCATTATTTGCCTTGCATACTTGCTTGATAAGCTGTATATTGTTTAATATACAGCTGTTTTCTACACCGAAAGGATAATACCCGCCCGGCCGCCGCCATGAAAAATATTTCAGCAGTTATAATAATATTGTTCAGCATAACATCCCCATCAGATTGCAGCGGTTTCCTGCCTCAAATCGTGAGATACAAGCCGTTGGGCATTGCGAGATCGACCGGTATGTCGATTGGCAGCGCTAAAAACTTGCGTGCTGCAAATGTCGCCATCGAATACAGCGCGGAAAATCTGCTCCGCACAAAGGTCAACGGCAAGCTCACAGCTGATATGACTACTTCCGAAATGTCACAGTCAGTTTTCTTCCCGCTAAACTTCGGCGCCAACACTACGGAAATAACGTTTTCCAGAGCATCATCGGGTGCAGATCTATTCTATGACGATCCGAAAACGGGCAGCCAATTGTCTTTGCAGGCTGACTCATACAGGTATGCCATAAGCCACAAACTAGGCACAGAGCGAATCAGCCTGACCGGTTCCAGATACTCCGGGCTGTGCGACGGCTCTTCAGTGTATCCAAAAAGCCTGTTCAAAATCTTCACTGGCTCGGCAGCAACAAAGATCGCCATAAATCAGCGCTCCTCAGCGCTGCAGTTTGTTCATCCTTTGCCTCAAGACGGCGAAATCACATTTTCTGCCGGTAATGGAAACTGGGACACATCCATTGAATTCACACAAAACACCACCGCGCTCTCGATACCGATCAGTGTTAAAACTCGCAATTACAGCTTAGGCGCTGAGAGAGAATTGGCCAAAAACATCAAAGGGCGAATAGGCTATGAATGGAGCGACGGCAGCAGCGCCGATAATATCACCAAGAACAAGACACGCATAGGCAAGACTCAATCCCAACCTGGTTTCAGGCGAACTGACTTGTCATTCCAATACAACCCCAATCCAACAATCACCTGGGAAACCGGCTGGGTATCAGCGGAGCAAAGCCTATTCCTCAGAGGTCTCAACATCAATGGTAACGCACTAGGACTCAAGGTCAAGCCGTTCGCTGATCAGGTTGACTTCAAGGCAAATATGAGCCTCAGCGCCAGCTTCTATCACCTGGGCTTGCAGCGCCAACTCTCAGACAAATGGCAGTTTGGAGCCCGCTACAAGCTCATACACGCAGTTTCCTCGATAGATGGCGATTATGTAGGCAGAGGTTTTCTAGGTCTCATCAGCGCGTCAGGCATATTCAATTCAACACCAATCAACAACCGAATCCACGGACTAGAGCTATCCGCTGCCTATACCACCGGCGCAGTTTCTACAATACTTCGCCTGGAACAACTTATTCCTCAAAAAAATACCAACCACACAACCGGCCACACACAACAAGAATCCAAAAGCAAATCGACCGGCGGCACAAGCGTCTCACTCACCAGCAGCTACGCATTCTAGCCCGTATTATTCATGTGTGCGGTAGGCTTCGGCATCAGGATACCGAAGAAACTAAATAGGCTTCGGCATCAGGATACCGAAGAAACTAAAAGCCGGTCCAGCGCTTTAGGCTGGACCGGCTCGCATCACTTATTTCGCAAGTGAACTCTATCCTAGAACGGCGCGTCTAAGCCAGTTGTGAATGTATGGGTATGGGAAACGTGAGCGTCCTCGTCCGTAACGATTATCCGGTAGCTGTTGCTGGGCCACAGGCTGCCTTCCACACTCAAATGATACCTATTGTATCCGTCCAACCAGCCGGAATAGACTGCCACATTGCGCCATGCGCCGGCATAGTACCTTTGCAATTGCATACTGACTACTGCCGGAGGATATCCACTAAAGCTAATCCACAGATTACCGGTCTGAGTCACCTCAGGGGACACGTTGGCTGCCAGGTCCGCAGGATTGGTTGTAATTCCAACCAGCGTCCCGGAGAAACCGGTCTCTACCGTATCCTTCGTTCCATACTCGATAAACGGCGCGCCATCGGGGAACATGCCTCCGAAAGTGATATCCGGGTAGCCGTTCTCCGCGTCCATTGTTCCATAATCATAACCCCATTCGTTTCGCCATCTAACTATCTCCTGGGTCGGGATCAATGTTTTCAGGTCAGCCGGAGGATTGGTATTCCATGCGCCAAGGTATACTCTCAGTGACTGAGGTCCGTCGTCATCGGTCCAACTGATGACTGTGGCGGCATTCATCGACAACTTCAACGAGTTAGCGAAAGATTTGATTTGGTTCAGTTCGGCCAGCGTCGGACCCTCACCCGGCGTGTGCCATGGGATCAAGTCGTGGTTGTCCGAGGTCTCTGCCAGGGTGGCGTTGATACCTGCAATAATCTTATCAGCCGCTGTAGTCATATCGATCTTTGCCCCGGTCATAGTCGCAGAACTCGTCAGCGTAAGGAACGGACTCGGCGGCATCCACTCGCTCGGCGTGAGAAATCCATTGTGGTTCACGTCAAGAACCATCGGCGAAGTATCGAAATTGAATGTGCCGCTGTTGGCGCTATACGATGAGGGCATAGCCAGCGCCCATCTCGCGGCGAGAAGACCACCGTGGAACAAGTAAACATCACCCCTATCCACGATCGTGTAGCCGTCCCATGTCGAAGGACCTATCGGGAATGTAAACGACGACCCGCCGGATGTTTCCACAATATCGAGATACCCGCCAACGCGGCTTAGCATCGGCCTTACTACGTCCCTGATATCAGCCTGCATGGCAATCAACTGCGCCGCACTCGGGCCGGAAAACAGATTAACAGCGCTGTCTTTGTAGGCTGTGACAAGCCCGCCGAGCGGCTCCTTGCCCGGATCAGCCATGTTTTGCAGATTCATGATCTGCATCGCCCCAACAGCATACTTCAATGACGCCGACGCAGAGCTGGTATCTGCGAACTGGGCTTGATATTTATCGATGAGCCCTTGAGCCGTTACCGCGGCATCAGTTATTGCCAAACCGAAGTTAGCTTGAGCGTTGTTCGTTTCCAGATTCTTAGCTTTCAGGAAATAGCTCTTTGCCGCGGTCAACAAGGCTGCAGCCGCAGCAGCATCGTAGGGTTCCATTGTGACTATCTGGTTCAAACAAGCCTTTCCGGCTGCTATATTGTCCGTAACGGTCGCCGCAGCCACGGTAACTGTGCCCTTGCTTATCCAAGCCATTTGCGCGCCAAAGTCATCAGTAACCATCATATATAGATTGCAGACTTTTCCCAGCATTATCGGCTTAAGCTTTATGCACCAGTTCACAATTAGCGATGTGCCTACTTTACTCACTGTAGTATATTCGCAATAGAGTGTTGCATTCTCGCTCTCAATTGTCTGCGCCTGCCCGACAGTAACGCCTAGTGAGGGAATCAAAGTGCCGGCGTTATTCCTCATATAGAGCTTACCGGTGTTCTCGTTATATACGAAGTGTGCGGCGCCGCTGTTTTTTATAGAGCTATTCATCAATAAATTGCAGGTCGCTATATTTGCTGCGCCATCAGCATCAGCATACGTGGATGTAAACGTCGTAACGACATCAGCTGGAACATCTCCGGTTGAAGGAGAAGTGCTGATCACGGCCGGTGTCGTATTAACAAGCATCGTGCCTTTGCTTGTCCATGGGCACGAGCCGCCGTGATTGTCGGTAGCCATCAGATAAAGATTGCACAATTTGCCCGACATTGGAGCCTTGAGCTTGAATCGCCAGACAATGGTGATGGTATTGCCGAGCGCCGTCACTGACGTGCCAGCGCAGTCGAGGCTGGCATTCTCCGTCTCAATGGTTGTGGCCGTTCCATTGAGAATAGCGGCAGTTTCGACTCCCGCATTATTCTTCATGAGAAACTTGTTTGAAAGCTTACTATAAGCAAAATGAGCGCCGCCGGTGTTGGCGATTTTGTTGTTGATCAACAAGCTGCATCGCCAAAGATCACCCACTCCGTTAGCGTCCGAATAAGTGCAGGAAACAGTAGTCCACTGACCCCCTGCGATGGTACCTGAGTTAGGAGTTACCGTGCCGACTGTCGGCATAGTATTAACAAAAGCGTGGCCCTTGCTCACCCATGCCGTAGCTCCGCCCGAAATGTCGGTAGCCATCAGATAAAGATTGCATAATTTGCCCGACATTGGAGCCTTGAGCTTGAATCGCCAGACAATGGTGACGGTATTGCCGACCGCTGTCACTGACGTGCCGGCACAATCGAGGCTGGCATTCTCCGTCTCTATAGTTGTGGCCGTTCCCTTGAGAATAGCGGCAGTTTCGACTCCCGCATTATTCTTCATGAGAAACTTGTTTGAAAGCTTACTATAAGCAAAATGAGCGCCGCCGGTGTTGGCGATTTTGTTGTTGATCAAGAAGCTGCATCGCCAGAGATCACCCGCACCGTTAGCGTCCGAATAAGTGCAGGTAATGGTCGTCCATAGACCAATCTGAATATTACCCGAGCTTGGTGAGACCGTGCCGACTGTCGGCACCACATTCACCAATGATAGCGCAATACTCGCGCTTAACATCAGCAATAACACGATCATTCCAAATAGTTGAACTACTTTTACAATCCTAAACATCTTTCGTTTCCTCCATTATATTAGTAGCTACCATAATTGTATAGCTCACATCCAATATACCTCAAATCATGGTAGGTTGTCAAGAGGATATTTTTGTTTTGTTTATACTCATTACATAACACTCTTTGCAATGGAAAAGAATGGAAGATAAACCACACAAATTCTTATATCCAAGTCCGCAGAAATAGTGGAAAACTTGACATGACTAGACTAGCGGGCGGAAATGCTGTTGGCCCGTTGCAAATGAGGTGTTTTGCGAAGTGTCCGAATGTATTTATTGGATGGAAGATGACAACTCCCAGTGGTGTGATCTAGCAGGTAACAGATGCAAATGTAGCGGTAACGATCTGCATTGCTTGACAACAAGCAAGAGCATCATGTCCGCCCTCAAGGCAGAAAGGCAAGCTGCAATGCGTGAAAGCATGATGCGTGAACAAAAACGCCGCATGCATGCATCAACCGAATACAAAACCTATTGACTTGATCCTCGTGCTCCTCTACCATGTTTCAAACTAGGCATAGGAGTTAGCGATGAAAACTCATACAAATTACCTGTGGTTCAATACCAGCAAGCCTCGTGAGCTGGTGAACATTACAGGCGAATGTGAATCTGCTCTTCTGGAAAGCAATATTTCAGAGGGCATGATGCTCGTTTCGGCTATGCACATCACATCTGGTGTCTGGGTCAACGATAATGAACCAGGCATTTGGCAGGATGCGATGGATATGCTTGAGCGCCTTGCTCCAGAAGGTCCAAACTACCGCCACCACCTAACCGGCGAGGACAACGGCCACGCACATCTAAAGAATCTCCTAATGCATCACCAGGTAATCATCCCGAACAATCCATTTCTGTGCTTCCAAAATTCCGTGTATCCGTGATAGCATCCGTGCCAGCATTTTCTTGACCCAAAACCCTATGGACATCTATAATAGTTAGGTGAAACCAACATTTTCCGCTCATCTGAAACTCTCCATCGCGATAGTTAACTGGAACACCACCGGGTTAATGGCCGCGCTGATTCACTCGATTCAGCAATTTGCGCCATCATTCGATTATGAAATCATAGCTGTTGATAATGCCTCCGATGACTTTGATGAGCGCTCATTCAGGGCAGATTTCCCTGACGTTAAGTTAATCGCCAACACAGATAATCTCGGTTACGCGAAAGGCAATAATCAGGCATTTGAGATTGCATCGGGAGACTTCGTTCTGCTTATGAACCCGGACACACGGGTCACAGAGGGCGCTATTTCAGCTTTGGTGGAATTTATGGAGTTGCACACCGATGCCTGCGCGGCTGGGGCCAAGCTGTTGAGGCCGGATGGCAAGATCGATAAATCCGTCAGAGGGTTCCCCTACCCTGCCGCTATCGCATGGGAGTTTATGGGGTTATCCAAGCTTTTTCCACACTCCAGGAAATTCGGCGCTTACCGGATGACATATTTCGAGTATAATGAAATTGCAGAAGTTGACCAACCCATGGGTTCGTGCCTGATCTTATCTGGAAAGACGCTGAAAGAAATCGGTCCATTTGACGAACGCTTCCCAATCTTCTTCAACGAAGTCGACTGGCTTTTCCGCGCGAAGCAAGCAGGTTACAAGACCTATTTCCTGCCGCAAGCCGTGGTAATACATGAAGGAGCCGCAAGCACAAAGCAGGTTAAGCGGCGCCGAATGGTAAACGAATCCCATGACTCACTTATCAGATTTTATAAAAAGCACTATAAAGGCCGCGTTGCAGCGCCATTATATTATTTCACAATTGTCTGCATTACTCTGGGAAGATATTTGAGAGGCTAAACGTGACCAATAATCAGCTTGATGTAACCGTAAGCATAGTTAACTGGAATACCAAAGACGAGCTCTTCGATTGCCTGAAAACCGTTTTGGATCAGAACGGATCAGTGAGTATCGAAGTGATTGTGGTCGACAACGCCTCCTCCGACGGCAGCGCCGAACATATCGAAGCCCAATATGGTGATCGCGTCCAACTCATCAAGAATTCCAAAAATCTCGGTTTTGGCATGGCGCATAATCAGTCCATATCACGCTCAAATGGCCGCTATGTAATGCTCCTGAATCCTGACTGCCGCTTACTTGAGCCGGATGTTCTGGGCAAAATGGCCGCATATTTCGACGCTCAGCCCAATATAGGCATGATGGGCCCGAAAATCATGAATCTGGATAATACCCTCCAATATTCCGCCAGGCATTATCCAAACATGATCGCAGGCATCTTTAGGCACACGTTTTTCGGCAAGCTCTTTCCAAAAAACCGATTCGTGCGAAATTATCTGATGACCGATTGGGCGCACGATCAGGTCACAGACATCGATTGGCTTTCTGGTGCGGCGCTTATGGTGCGGAGGGAAACGTTCAAGCAGATAGGTCTGCTTGATGAGAGGTTCTTCATGTATTGCGAGGATGTGGACTGGTGCCGCAGAGCCCACACAGGCGGCTGGCGCGTAGTCTATTTTCCTATGACGTCAATTTCACACAGAATCGGCGCTGCAAGTGACAAGAACCCAATACCAATGATCAAGCAGCACCACCGCAGTATGCTTCGTTATTTCTTCAAATACGACGCAAAAAGCCCGAGGATTCTTCTCACGCCATTTGTAATGCTGGCTCTATGGTTCAGGTCCCGTTCGCTAATCAAACGCGCAAGGTCTAATAAATAGTTTCTCGGGCGGATCAGAGATTCCGCCCGAACGATCTTCTTCGCAATGCGCCAATCGCTCCCAGACCTGTGATCAATGCAAGAATACCGGACGGCTCCGGTGTCTCGGCTAAAGTAAGAGCCGACAGAGGCACCGCCACAGAGCTGAACATGACTGGTGTGCTCCCTGGCCACCCCGCCACTTCGTAGCTCCAGTTTCCTTCACAATCCGGGTATTTGTATTCCTCCAATGACAGAAGATCACCCGGAGTAGTGATGCTTACCATTAGCATGTTGCTGGGCTCCAACCCACCTTCAACGCCAGTTGGGCAGAACCAGTTCAAAATCGTGCCTCCGGTATCCACATCTTGTGCTGCCAGGAAATCCCAACCGGGGTCAGCGCTCCAGTCCAAAATATAGCTGACATCAACGGGGGCATAGATCTGAAATGAGGTTATGATGTCCTCATTTGTTCCACTTAAGAGATAGTATTCATAAGTGGTGTAATCGCTGTCTCCATAATAAAACCAGTCAGCGGCTGTTTCATCCGCAAAGGCTGCGGGCATTGCGATAACGAGTAGCGCTGCAACAAAAATAGCTCTTAACATAACTTACGGCCTCCCTGTATTTGACGCCCAGCCGATAAGTATATGTGCAAAAGTCGTGCCAATAACACAATTACAGGCACGACTATTGAACTTTATTTATTATATAGTTGAGCTTAATGATATCTGTTCACTTCAAAACGGTAGAGCTTGATTGATTCGTGTTCGTAGATATTTGCTTTATGACGAGCAATACCAATTTGTTCTTCAACGGTGTCAACACCCTCCAAATCGGGCAGCAAGAGCCCTCTTTTGGATCCACATTCAACAATGACGCCATACCTTGCAGGGTCTAAGTCTCGCAAATCATTTACCATCTCGGGCTCGGAAAGCACGTCCACCGAACATTCAATCAAAGCCACCTCTCGTATATCGACGGGCATGAAACGCGGGTCTTTGGTGGCGGCTGATATCGAATTCTCAATGATCTCTTTTGCCAGGCAATCGTGCATCGGCTCAATAGTGCCAATGCAACCCCGCAAATGCCCATCGATCTTAAGGCAGATAAACGCGCCGGCGCACCTGTCCAGCAATTCAGCAGGCGTATCATCAGGAACACATATCGTGCGGCGTTCGCGAACATAAGCATTAATGGTCGACATAGCAAGCTTTACATGAGGGCTGGACTTACTTATATCCATGTTATGAACTCCTCCAAACGAGATGTTTCACTCGGAAGATGGTTTCATTCTTCTTTGTCTTCATCCTTGTGCCCAACACGCGTTTCCGTGCCATTCAAAAGGCGCTTTATATTGGGAATATGCTTCAGCACGATTGCCAAAGCCGCAAGACCGGTCAGAAACACATAAGGTATAGGCACATTTTGAGATTTCCAAATAATCATCTGCAATGGCACGTATATCGCAATTGCAATCGAAGCTATGGAAATATATCGCGTAATAGCAACGATTATCAGCCATCCAAAAAACGCTATCAGCGCAATTGGCCAATTCAGGCCAAAAACCACGCCCAGGCTGGTAGCAACACCCTTGCCGCCTTTGAATCGCAAGAACATGGAAAATGTATGGCCCAAAATGCTTAACAATGCCCCAGCCACCACTATCCAGGGTCTTAACTCTTCAGTTAGTCCCAAGTGGTAACAGATAAGCACTGCGCTGAACCCTTTGGCAGCATCCAATAACATAACAAAAGACCCCGGAATGGTTCCGAGCGTTCTCATCACGTTTGAAGCGCCGATATTTCCGCTGCCATAATCCCTGATATCAATTCCACGCAATAGCTTACATAGAATCAATCCGAATGGCACAGAACCCATTACATAGCAACCCAAAAGCGCAAGCGTCATAATGACCATGCTATTTCCTCTCCTTCTTGGCTTTCCGCACGATCAACCGCAGCGGCGTGCCTTCGTAAGCATACTCCCGCCTGATGGCATTCTCAAGGTATCTTACATAGGAGAAGTGCGCCAGGTCAGGATCGTTAACAAACATAACAATAGTCGGCGGCTTGACCTCTGTCATGGTCACATATTTTATGCGTAAATCCTTGCCTTTTCGCGCATAAGGATGCTTATCGACGGCATCCTGCAATATTCTATTGAGTTCACCCGTGGGAATACGCATTGCATGGTTCGAGGCTGCGTCCAGAGCTGTATCGACCGCATCCATAACGCCCATCTTTGTAATCGCTGAAGTGAACACAAGCGGCGCATAGGATAAGAACGGTATCTGCACGAGCAATTTCTGGGCGTATTGCTTCATATCTTCCTCTGAAACAAGGTCCCATTTGTTAACAACAATCACGCAGGCTCTTCCAGCCTCGTGCGCGAAGCCCGCAACACGCTTATCACCATCTTTGAGGCCATCATGCGCATCAATTATGATCATTGCCACATCAGCGCGTTCCATAGCTCTCACAGCGCGCAACACAGTGTAATATTCAACCGAACCCTGGATTTTTCCGGCTCTTCTGATACCAGCCGTGTCAATGAGCACAACAGTATTTTCCTTGCGCTCGAAAACGGTATCGATTGCATCACGAGTAGTGCCCGGAATGTCTGAAACAATTACCCTTTTCTCACCAAGAATCGCATTAATTATCGACGATTTCCCTACATTCGGCCTGCCGATAATCGCTATCTTGATCGCATCTTCCGGATAAGGGCTTTCTTTGCCTTCTTCCGGCAACTTTCTTACTATCTCATCCAATAAATCCGCAACCGAGCGCCCGTTGAGCGCTGATACCGGGAAAGGTTCACCGAACCCAAGCGCATAAAATTCAGTTGAATCTTGATCGCGATAGTCATTATCAGCCTTATTTGCAACAACAATTACCGGTTTAGTTGATCCGCGCAGGTGATCGGCTATCTCTTGATCCAGGGGGTGAACCCCAATAACAGCATCAACCATAAATAAGATTACATCGGCCTCTTCCATTGCAACCTGCGCCTGAACGGTGACCTCGGCCTTAAGCGGATCTTGATCATTAAGCAAAAGCCCGCCCGTGTCTATCATTACAAACTCTTTGCCGTTCCAATCAGCTTCAGCGTATAAGCGGTCTCGCGTAATCCCAGCCGTATCTTCGACAATTGCGATTCTACGTCCCACAATCCTGTTAAAAAGCGTCGACTTCCCAACGTTGGGCCTGCCGACGATTGCCACTAACGATTTATCCATGAGTTATGTTTTACCCTTCGTATTCCATCTTGATGGTACCACAAAGCGGCCCATGCGTCAATTTTTGGGAGGGAAGTCGGGTGATAGGTGTTAGGTGTTGGGTGTTGGGAAGGGAGGGCGAGGCTCCCGCCGAGCGATAGGGGTTTGGTGAGGCCGTGATAAAATCAAGCTCGCCTGAATTTCCGGTCCAGCTCCCAGTTTGAGAGGCTGACGATTATCGGGCGGCCGTGCGGGCAGACGAATGGATTTTCGCACTTCATGAGATCGTCTATCAGGCGTTCCATCTCTTCCACCGAAAGAGCTTCGCCAGCTTTCACCGCCATCTTGCATGAGGCCGTGATCAGCACCTGGTCTGGGTGGACCAGCAGATGCTTGGCAATGCTCAAATCGACGATTTCCTGAATCATATCCCGAAGCACGGGCTCAGCGTCCTTTGCCTTGACTGACGCAGGCGAGCCGCGCATCACATAGGTGTTTCCACCAAAAGATTCAAGCTCAAATCCGGCCTTTCTTATGTCATCCAGCCTTTGCGAAACAACTGCGCTTTCTTTTGCCGAGAGCGATAAAGTGATCGGCGCCAAAAGGCCCTGAATCGCCACTCCTCGTTCTTCTTTCGCCTTGCGCATAGCATCGAAAAGCACGCGTTCATGGGCAACATGCTGATCAATAATCAGAACACCGTCATCACACTGCGCAATGATGTATGTGTTGCGCGCCTGGCCGATGATTTTTATGCCCTGCAGAGCGACGGTTCGGGCAGGCTCAAAACTAGCTTCAGGGACAGGGGATTCTTCCATAGGAACCCCTTCGCCCTTTTGCCATACGAATGGATCATTGGAGATTTCTGTGCCGGATGCCAGCGCTTCCTCGCGCCGCTTCGCCAACGCCTCCTTAAAGGCCTCCAGGTCGGTCTCTGAGGCCCCAACGAGGCTTTGCTGGCGATATATGGGGTCGTCTGGCCTGAGCCTGAGGTCCGGCGACGGCCTTTGAGAAGATGGGTTGGTGTTTTGTTCAAATGTCGGCGCAGCAGCCCCCGCCATCAGCGCGCTGTTGACCGCTCTATGAATGGCGCTGTGGATTTCATTCTCGCTGGAAAACTTGACCTCTGTTTTGGTGGGGTGAACATTCACATCCACAAGCTCTGGCACAACTTCAACAAAAACTACTCCCACAGCATACCTGCCCGGTTGCAGCAGCCCACGATATGCCTGATCGAGCGCGTGGGTGATTGTGCGGCTTTTTATGGGGCGGCCATTGACGAAAAAACTCTGGTCTTTGCGGTTGATACGCGTTAGCTGCGGGTTGGAGACAAAGCCCTCAACTTTCATCGCGCCTGTTTCAAAGAGGATCGGAACAAGCTGCTTAGCAACGTCTTTTCCGAGCACGTGCGTAATGCTGTTCAGCCTGATGCCGGTCGCAGGGGAGCTCAGAACTTCACGTCCACCATGAATCAGCCGAAATGCGATATTTGGGTAGCACATAGCGAACCATCCAACGATCTCCGTAATGTGCCCCATTTCGGTCTGAGCAGTCTTAAGAAACTTTAGCCTCGCAGGCGTGTTGAAGAATAGTCTGCGCACGGAGAATGTAGTACCCT
>JAPLCU010000109.1 GCA_026392045.1 Armatimonadota bacterium | reverse complement strand
GGCACTGTCAGGGACACATACAGCGCACTTCTCGCAGGTGTTGTCGTTAGCGGCAGCGGCGCGTCATTTACCACTGGCGCAGACGGCACATACACATTGACCTACAAACAGGGCGCTGCAGTAACAATCACGGCAGTCAAGGCTGACTATATTGTGACCGGTCCTTCTGGAGGCAGTTATAGCATGACCATTGGTTCTGTGCCCCTAACTGGAAAAGACTTCACCATGGTTCACACCAAGACCATCAAGGGCGTTGTCAAGAATGCCGGTGGTACGGGCATTTATAATGCCGTAGTTCAGGTTGGTGGAACCAGCGGCGCTGTCGCTATCACCGACATAGCCGGCAAATACGAGATCAATAGCATACCGACTGCGTCTGGCACGGAAGTTTATGCAGACGCGCTCGGCTATGCTGACAATACTCAGACTGTTAACACTTCTCCTGCCGCCACAACCACAATGGAATTGGATATCATCTTGACGGCTAAGACGGAGGCAGGCGTTATAAAGAACGGCGGTTTCGAGAGCGTCAGCGCGGGCAAGCCGACTGATTGGACCAACGATGGCCCAGCCAATATTAGCTCCACCGGCGCAGTTGGCGAGTTTGTCAGTGGAACAAATGGAGCGAAGATAACTCCTGATGACGGGGCATATAGCTACCTCACGCAGAAAATCCCCGTTATCGCCGGAAGCGTCTACAATTTATATTGGAAGATGAAAGGCGATGCTATTCCAACTGAAGGAGGCGCTATTTCTCCGGTCATGCCTACGAATCCGGCAGATAGCTGGATGACCTACCATCTGATGCATCCCGGTCCCGGCAACGCTATGCCTGGAGACCCTAACTGCGCTTTCTATTTGAATGGCGTGTATCATCTTCACTATATTTACGATAAGAATGGTGTCAACTTTGCTCACGTAACCAGCAAAGACATGGTGCATTGGACGTGGCAACCGACGACACTCAAGCAGGAGATCATCGGCCACGGTATGTTCAGCGGGACAGGCTATTTCACCAAAAATGGGACACCTGGCATTATCTATCACGGCTGGGGAACGGGCCGCAATCAGATCGCTCTCGCTCTGGATGACAAGCTTGAAACGTGGGGCACGGCCTATCCACTCATACCGGTAATACAGCCTGGTCAGGATGGCAGCCTAATCTCCAACTGGGACCCGGACTTGTGGCTCGAAGGGAGCACTTACTATGCACTCTCCGGCGGCAGTCCCGGAAGCGGCCAACCACCCACTTTGTTCAAATCGACGAATTTGACGAACTGGACCTATCTGGAAAGATTCTTGACCAATGACATGCCGGGTGTTGGAGCGGACGAAGACATCTCCTGCCCGAATTTCTTTAAGATCGGCAACAAGCGTATGCTGCTGTGCATCAGTCACAACATGGGCTGCCGCTATTATCTGGGGGAATGGAACAATGAGAAGTTTACTCCCGACTTCCATGCCCGGATGACTTGGAATGGCAATACCTTCTTTGCGCCGGAATCCGTGCTGGCCAAGGATGGGCGCCGTGTGATGTGGGCGTGGCTGCTATATATGCCCATTGCTCCAACGGGGGTGCAGTCGCTGCCTCGCGAGCTGGAATTGCCCGCCGATGGCGTATTGAGAATAAGACCTCTGAAGGAACTCGAAGGGCTTCGCTACGACAGGAAACAGCAAGCAGCGGTAACGGTAACGAGTAACACTACGCAGATACTCAACGGGATCAGCGGCAACACTCTTGAAATGGAAGTGGTGTTCAAACCAACCACGGCGACAGAGTATGGAGTGGATGTCCTATGCGACAGTAGTGGCGCCAATGGCTTGAGAGTTTCATATACTGCTGCAACCAAGATATTGAGAGTTGGAAGTGTATACGCGCCTTTCGATCTCAAGAGTGGCCAAGACCTCACATTGCGGATATTTATCGACAAGAATCTAGTTGAAGTCTTTGCTAATGACCTCCAGGCTGCCCTTTCAGCAGCCAGCACGCATGTTCCTACCAGGCTCACAATACGTTTGTTCAGCACGGGCGGGAGTGTAGTTGTCAATAGCGTTAAGGCGTGGAAGATGAAATCAATTTATGGGCCGTCCGGCGCCACCGGAATCTTCCAGCGTGTGACCTTTATAGATTCAACAGAGACAAATCCTGTCTTGGCGATCAAGTCCGAAATCTATACTGACTGGTCCAGTAGCGCTCCGACCGAATGGACTCAGCTCCTGCCTAACCTTGGAACGCAGAAGACCAGATTCACCATTCCTGCCGGCGCGGATACGATGCAGGTTCAATTGGGTGTGACTGATTTCTTCAGTTCCGGCAAGAGCCTCTACTTCGACGATGTAGTTGTTGATAGAGTTGGACCCACTCCAGCGGTTACCATCACTGCATCAGCAGGCGCAGGCGGTTCGATCAGCCCAAATGGTGCTGTGAGCGTGAACTATGGCGCAAACCAAACTTTCACGATCACACCCAACGCCGGATGGACTATATCTGACGTTAAAGTCGATAACGTATCGCAGGGCGCGATTGCGAGTTATACTTTCAGCAGCGTTACGGTCAATCACACGATTTCGGCCACATTCGTCAAGCCGGTAGGTATGAATAACAAGTCTGCTTTGACTGATAAACATCTCACAGGCAAAGTTATTAAGATATGGGGCAAGGTCAAGAGCATAGGTACCGGCACGTTCCAGATAAGCGACGGCTATTGCGTCAACATTACAATTGCCGGTTCGACGACCGGCCTCGACCTAACAAAGACCGTAGTGGTCACCGGCACTGTGAATGCTGACAAGAGCGTGACAGCCCAGACCATTCAGATCTTATAGTAACGCAAGATAAATAGACAAAGAGTAGGAGTAGAAAGACAATGACCAGCAGATTATCGATTTTCGTAGTATTAATGATGTTTGCGGCAGTGACGGCTGCGAACGCGACTGTGGCCGTAAACGGGCTGTTTAGCAACCACACGGTGCTTCAGCGCGACAAACCTTGCCCTATTTGGGGTACCGCTGCGCCCAACAAGACCATCACGGTTGTTTTTAACGGTCAGACAAAGACAACAACCTCAGACTCAGTAGGCGACTGGCGGCTATCGCTGGATGCAATGGCTGCAAAAGCAGCGAGCGGTAATATGACCATCACCGAGTCCGGCGCGAACACGATCACAGTGACGGATGTGGTTGTGGGTGATGTATGGATGTGCGGCGGGCAGTCTAATATGGCGTATAACCTTGGTGTGAATGCGGACGGCGCATATACCGGCATTCGGTGGATGTGGGTGAATACCGGGGCGCCGTTTGTTCTTGCCGACCCGTGGAGGAACATCACAAGCACCTGGAATACTTACACTAATATCGGCAATTTTTCGGCCGTGGCGTATTATTTTGCCCGAAAGATCTATCTGGATCAAGGCTCAACCATTCCCATCGGCCTTATCGGTAATTCGGTGGGCGGAACCCGCATTGACCCCTGGCTGATTCAGGAGGGTTGCACAGACATCCCGGTCCTTGCGCCTCTTTACAGCCAAGACGTGCTGACAGGGCCGTTTTGCCTGGCGAACAACTTGACCCACCCTGTGTCCCCGTTTGCCATAAAGGGCCTGATTTGGTATCAGGGCGAGAACGCTGAAAACACTAACCAGTCACCGGACAGTTACTTTCTCAAGGAGAAAGGGCTTTATCAGGGGTTCAAACGGCTCTTTGGTTTGGACGACTTTGCAATGTATGTCACGCTGCTGGCCAGTTGGAGCCCACCACCCACTGGGCCGAACGCCATTCCTGACACGCAGACAGACAACTGGGCCGATGTCCGCATTCAGCAGGCCAACGTCCTGGGTCTCCAGCACGGAGGAGCGGCATCTGCGATGGATGTCGGTGACGCGGTTGACATCCATCCCGCCGACAAGTTCGATGTTGGCGAGAGGCTCGCGCTTTGGGCTCTGAAGAACGACTATGGCAGAACCGCCATCCTCCCCAGCGGCCCGATCCTCAAAGATGTTACCGTTACGGGCAACAAAGTGACCTGCTCGTTCGATTATGTCGTCTCTGGGCTTATGGTTGGCTACAAGGCGCCTACTGCTGGCGTGGCCACCGTGCCAATTGTCGGAGGCGTACTAAAGAGATTTTCCATCGCCGCAGCCACCGGAAATTGGTATGACGCGACAGCAACTATAGTCGGCAATACTGTTGAACTGAGCTCACCTTCCGTTGCCGTTCCAAAGAAGATAGCTTACGCCATGTGGAACAACCCCACAGACGGTTTGGATCGCACTACTCTTAAAGAAGGGCTGCTATACAATGTGGAAGGCCTCCCGGCCAACACGTTCTACTTAGATGACGTCGGCGCCAAGTTTACCGTTACAGCATCAGCCGGAGCCAATGGAAGCATCAGCCCGGTTGGAGCCACAACGTATCTCAAGCGCAAGACCGCGCTTTATTCAATCACTCCGAACAGCACTTACTACATTGCGGACGTGACCGTGGATGGCGTATCGGTCGGAGCTGTCAAATATTACACTTTCGACCCGCTTTATGCCAATCACACGATAAACGCGACTTTCGCATCGACCGCACCGAATTTCACCGTCACTTCTTCAGTTGCTGCTGGCGGGTCGATAAGTCCACTTGGAGCTCAAACGATCACCCAGGGCGGTTCGCAAACATTCAACATCGCGGCCAACTCCGGCGTTCAAATAGCCGGTGTCGCTGTCGACGGGGAACCGATGGGCAAGCGCAGCTATTTCACTTTTTCTGACGTCAGGACCAATCACACGATCGCGGCATCATTTATCTGCACGATCAATGCTCAGTGCGGTTACGGCGGGACTATCAGCTCTGCGGGCGCAACCGATGTGACCTACGGCTCAAATAAGACCTATACCATCGCGGCGAACGCAGGTTTCTCAATATCGAAAGTAATTGTTGACGGCGTGTCGCAGGGAGTCATATCGAGCTACACGTTCACCAATGTGACTACTAACCATACAATCTCTGCCGCGTTCATCGGCAGCGGTGGCGCGGGCGACGTTCCGCAACAGAATCAGATAATCTTCTCGTCTATCGTTGATTCCTTGCCTGCCAGCGGCTCTATCAGCAGTTGGCCTACCTATATTCCGTCGGGCCAATCGCTTTCGCCGCTGGGAACCCCGACTGTGACCACGATTGATGGCAGGAAGTTCGCCCATAACGTCGCCTCAGAGGGTGACGGTTTCAACAAGGGCAGCTATACGTCACCGATTGCATGCAACGGCGCGAGCATCGTGGTTGTCGCCAAGCCGACACGCTCGGGCATGGACACTAACTGGCAGGCTATCGTGGATGCATTCGATCTGCTGGCTCTGGGTGTTATGACCGGCAGCGGCGAGGTCTATGCAAGGCGTATGGGCACCAGCAGCTACAGCAGCGCCACCATCCCCGACGGCCAGACGACCATATTGAGCCTTGTGGTTCAACCGGATGGCCCATTCAAGGTATGGGTAAATGGCGTCCAGGTGATAAGTGATGGCGGCAGCAGCGCTATGACTTCTCTAACGCCGAACGGCACCGGACATATTACTGTCGGGCGCAACTGGGCTGATACCTGGTCGACGTTCAACGGGGAAATCGGAGATGTTTTCCTTTATAAGACGGCTCTGTCTGACGCCGAACGTGTAAAGCTGGAGACCTACATGGCCAACAGACTGGCATATACCGGCCCTACATGGACAATCACTGCTTCGGCGGGGGCAAACGGATCAATCAATCCGGGCGGGACTACGACTGTGAACCAGGGCGCCACCCAGACGGTTAGCATGGCTCCGAACGCTGGCTATGCCGTATCCAATGTTATAGTAGATAGCGTGTCTCAAGGAGCGATCAGCAGCTACACATTTACCAACATGCAGGCCAACCATACTATCTCCGTTACGTTTGTTGCGCTTCCTGCCTACACGATCACGGCCAGCGCAGGAGCTAATGGCACAATCAGCCCGAGTGGCAGCGTTCAAGTGTACCAGACTGGAAGCCAGGCGTTTACGATCACAGCAAACTCCGGCTACGTCATTAGCACAATAACGGTCGATAGTGTGGTCCAAGGCACACTTTACACTGGCGTCCATACCCAAACATTTACCAACGTGCAGGCTAACCACACAATATCGGCGACATTCAAGGTCGCGCCCACCTACACGCAAACGCGCTATGAGGCTGAAAACGCCGTTCTTACCAACTCAGCCAATATTGTTGACGATGTTAACGCATCAGGTGGCAAGAGGGTAGCCAAGGGTAACCAGGGCGGAACGGGAGATTTGGTGACGTTTACTGTTCCTGTTACTCAAGCCGGAGACTACACAATGGTTTTGGGTAGTTATTTTGACGGCAGGGCGACATACATAAAAGTGAACGGGGTCAGCCTGGGTCTACCGATAGTGTCCTCGGGGCCGGATTCCAAAGGCTATTGTAGAAATTCTGTAGTGATACCGATGAATGCCGGCAGCAACGCGATTGTGTTGTATAATGACATTGACTGGGGTCCTCACTGGGACTATATAGACATAGCCCAGCCCGTGGGTAACACATTCACGATCACAGCCTCCGCCGGAGCTAATGGAAGCATCACCCCGAGCGGAGCCGTGGTGGTGAATCAGGGGTCCAACCAGACATTCAACATCACTCCGAACGCTGGTTATGCTATCGCTCAGGTGACAGTTGATGGCGCGAACCAGGGGGCGATTGCCACCTATACGTTCAGCAATGTTCAGACTACTCACACAATCTCGGCAACATTTGTGGCTTTGCCTACATACACAATCACTGCGTCCGCGGGAGCAAATGGAACTATCAGCCCGACCGGAGCGGTAAGTGTGACTCAGGGCAATAACAAGACATTCACATTCACACCGGATACAGGCTATGTTGTCGATCAAGTTACAATCGATGGCGGCGCTCCAGTGGCTGCCGGCGCAAGTTACACATTCACCAACGTGACTGCAAATGGCCATACCATTGCGATTACATTCAAGCCTGCGCCTACATTTACAATCACTGCATCTTCAGACGCTAATGGAACCATCAGCCCGACTGGCGCAGTAATTGTGACTCAGGGTAATAACCAGACATTCACAATGACTGCGAACAGCGGTTATCGCGTATCGAGGGTCTTGGTTGACGGCGTTAGCGTGGGCGCTGTAACTACCTACACGTTCAGCAATGTTATAGTAGCTCATACGATTTCGGCGGAGTTTATTTCCACCGACTTCGTGGCGTATTGGAAGTTCGATGAGACCAGCGGCGCTTCTGCTTATGACTGGTCGGGTAATGGCAAAAATGGCACTCTATTCAACAGCTCGGCCTGGGCTGCCGGTCTATTCAACAATGCTGTAAACATCCCCGGCGGCACGAGCTATGTGAGTGTGCCTTCGGGTATTGTCTTGGGCTTGACCAACTTCTCAATTGCAACTTGGGTCAAACTGACCACTGTTGCAACGAATATGCGAATCTTTGACTTCGGAACCAGCGCCACAAACTACATGGAGCTGACTCCGAAACACTCAGACACCAATGGCGTGCTTCAGTATGTTATCAGAACCCCTGGCACAGTCAACACAGTGTCGGGCGCTGCTGCTCTGCCAACAGGCAGTTGGCAGCATGTGGCAATTACCCGCTCAGGTATCACTAACACGCTCTATCGCAATGGCGTTCAGGTTGGTCAAATTACCAGGACCCTGAGCCCGAACAGCCTGACAAGCACCACGATAAACCGCATCGGCGATTCTCAGACAAGCGCTCATCCTCACCTGGATGGTCTGGTTGATGACTTCAGAATCTACAACAAGGCGCTTACTGCGACTGAGATTACCAATCTCTATAATGCCGGAGTGGCGAAGACAATCACGGCATCCGCCGGAGCTAACGGATCAGTTACTCCGAGTGGGGCAGTGTCTGTGAACTACGGCGCAAACCAGATATTCACATTCTCACCATCTGCCGGTTACGGCATATTGAGTATGAATGTGGATGGTTCACCGATTATTCCGGTGACAGGCTACACATTCAATAATGTCATCGCCAACCATACCATCTCGGCTGCGTTTGCCAAGCTCATAGGAATAAATAACAGAACTGCCCTGACTGACGCAAAGGTTCCAGGCAAAGTTATTAAGATATGGGGCAAGGTCAAGAGTGTAGGTTCAGGCGCTTTCCAGATAAGCGACGGCTATTGCGTCAATGTTACAATCGCCGGCCCAACGGCTGGCCTAGACGAAACCAAGACCGTAGTGGTAATTGGTACTGTTAATGCTGACAAGAGCGTGACAGCCCAGACTATTCAGATATTCTAGCGTCGCTAGGTGACAACCGTGGAATGCCGTCATAGTTGAACCACGAATATTGACGTGGTCAACCAGATATAAAAGGAGAAAGAATCCAAATGCGAAATTTAATCGAACGCATCCTATCTTTGTGCGCACTAGCATTCCTATTGTGCATGCCCAGGCTGGCATCAGCCGATGTCTATCTTGACTGGATTGATCAAAATGGATGGCATGACAACTATCATGTCGATACGGCGACCGAAAGCCGGCGCGGCAACCATATGCTCATGCGCTTTGGGAATGAACGCGTGGAGGGATTCTTGACGGAGCAGTTGTTCCAAGGCCAGCTGCAATTCTGCGACAATACCCAAAACACGTGGTTACAATTGGGGTTCCACGATTTAGGCGGGTATGATCCTGTGAACAAATACAAGGGCGTCCTTCAGCCACGGCGCACGTGGCTTTACGACGCAGATGGCAATGCGGTAGGCTTTACGGTGGGACCGGGCTGTCCGGGTGTCCATGCGCCGTGCAGTTATTTTGGGTATCGGGATCCGAACGGCGTGACGCCGCACGAGATGGGTCACCGTTGGGGCACGACACCGGACAACACCACCGGCATGCCGGGGTTTGGGATCCAGGGGCCGGGGCTCTCGGAATCGTTTGCGAACTTCATGGAGCAACTGCAACTAGTTGGCTATCCGTGGGACGCGCTCGTGATGGGCATGCCGATGGGGCATGCGGTCGGATATTACGGCAACATTTCCATCTTCACAAATTTCTTGGAGACGTATGGCTCGACTTTCTTCAACAACCTTGCCTACGCCCCGAACGTGGCTAATGATGACTTGATCCGCAAGGCCATACGAGTGAACCCGTCGTTGGTTGCCGACAAGGCCAAGGACATCTATGACTCTCTGGGCATGATGAATGCCAGGATGCTGAACATGGACTTCTGGAACCATCGAATTTCGGAAGGTCGTTACGTGGGATATGGCAATCCTAGTCGGTTCGACGACGACACCACCCGTCAGGGGTATTTCTTCTACCGCATCCCGATGGTGCAGCAGCCTGGCGTCGCCGGTCCCTGGTACCGCCCGGAATGGACATGCACGCCGCAGACGCTGATGAACAGCTATATACCTTTGACCATAACATCCGCAAGTTCCCCCAGAACTGTTACCTGCGACTTCCGCCCGGCGCCGGATGGTGTTCGCGGCACAAGCTTTAGAGTCTGCTTTGTAGCGATGAATGCCAACAGGGAGGCGCGTTACAGCAGAATGTGGAATGCTGGTGTGAGCTCATTCACCCTTGCCGATGACGAGCAGGTGGTGTATCTGGCGGTTATGGCCTGCCCCAAGAACTTAAACACGACAGTGTTTAACAGTGATTTCACTTCGGCTAATGTGTGTATGTTCCCATATAGGATCAAGCTGACAGGTGCTGACCCGAAGGGATGGCAGTGGCCGGCTCCGACCAGTGGGTTCAGCATTCATGCAAACGGCGGCGGCAAGAAAGCCAATACCGCGACTGTAGCCAGCACGGCGTATGTTGGTCCCAACGCTATGGTTCTCGGCACTGCCAAAGTCTACGGCAACTCAAGAATTGAAGATTACGCGGTCGTGGACGGATCGGCGACAATCGGCCGAAGCGGCCAGACAGATAACCCGGTAGTCTCTGGTCACGCCTATGTCACTGGCACCGCCCAGATTTATGGCCATGCCAAAGTCCGGGACTATGCCTGGGTGTGGGGAGATGCGAAGGTGTATGAAAACGCTATTGTCATGGCGCATACGATGCTCCAGAACGGCGCAACTATATTCGGAAGCGCAGTGGTGAGCCAGGCGCCCATAGACAGGACGGGCTTTGCGTATAATGGGTCATTCAGCGGAAGCTATATCGTGGGCGGCGATATCTCCGGCGGCGGAACTTATACCAGCGGCGTTTATTGCGAGTTCCCAACCCCCCCCACCACGGACAACAAATATCAGTATCTGGGCTATAACTTCGAGAAGGCGGGCAGCGTGTATGCCATGGATCAGTATGGCATGAACCACGGTTTCCTGATGAACGAGCCGCAGGTCGTGGGCGACACGGTGAATGGCGTCGTGACAAAAGTCCTGAACCTCGACGGTGTCAGCCAATATGTAGAATTGAAACCCGATGCAGTTGACTTCGCTGATATTACATTGTCTGCGTGGGTCAAGTGGGCTGGGTCAGCAAACGACCAGATTATCTTCTCAACCGGTGATGGCAACACCAAGTATATGTCTCTGACACCTAAGTCGAGTGCGACTGGTTTCCTGAGATTCGCCATTAGCGATGGAATAAGCACGCAATATATTGACGGAACATCCGCGCTGCCATCCACCTGGACACATATTGCTATTACGCTTTCGGCCAATATTGGCACGCTGTATGTGAACGGCTTACAAGTTGCTCAAAATACGAGTCTTACTATAGACCCGGATCAACTTTACGCCGCTCTTCAGGCTGATGCCAACTTTATAGGCAGAAACAACTCCGGCAACTACTTTGCGGGACGCATCGATGAGTTTAGAGTTTACAACAAGGCTCTTATTAGCACGGAAGTCACTGCTCTGCAGACGGATATAACAGCCGGCGCTGCGCCAGCAGCCGACACGACAGCGCCGACTCCGGCTACTTCGACTTGGCTTGTTTTTCCGACATTACAGAGCAATAATGCTATAACAATGTCTTCCACAGAAGGCACAGATGCAGGCGGCAACGGAGTTCTCTACTACTTCACGTGTCTTGAAGACAGCACACACGACAGCGGATGGATATCCGAGAGCTGCTACACCGACTGCAATTGCGCGCCGGGCACAACTTATACATATACGGTCAAAAAGAAAGATAGAAAGGGCAATACTGGCGCTTCGTCCGTCGACGCGGGCGTGACAACTCTGGCTGTGGATACCACTGCGCCTACGCCCAACCCGCCGACTTTCTCTTCTGCTCCTAAGGGAACCGGCACAACATCAATCGCAATGACCGCTACCAAGGGTGTGGACGACGATGAGACGGTGATGTATAAGTTCACCAGAGTCAGCACAGGCGCAACAAGCGGGTGGACAAGCAGCCGCACGTGGACAGACACCACGGTTCCTTCGGGTTCGACTTGCACGTACACTCTTCAGATGAAGGATAACCATGGTAACCTGACATCAACCACGACCTCGGCAGCCACTCTGGCAAGGGATGATACAGCGCCTCCGATGGACCCGGATTTCCGTATGCAGTTTGGCACGCATCCGTATGTGCAGCTCGACAAGACGGTCCGCATGACTTGCCAATATCAAGCCGAGACGAACGTGCAATACTACTTCGAGTGTGTAGAGCAGCCATTGGTCAACAGCGGCTGGATAAGCCATCCGTCGACTGAGTGGATCACCCCGGCAATGGCGGACGGGACCTACAACTTCCGATTCAAGATGCGCGACCTTTCGCCACAGCAGAACGTGTCGGCTTGGTCGGCGACAAAATCCGCCACGGTCACTACGACCAACAGCTTCCAGAGCTACACCTTGAGCCAGCTTGCAGGCTTGCCCGACGATACGCTTGTAAACTTCACCGGCACAGTGACTCAGGTTTATCCGACCTACTATGTGGTGAGCGATGGAACAAACACTATCAATGTGACGCCGCGCGCAACCCGCAGCCTGACGGAACCCATGATGATCAACAAGAATGTTACCGTCAAAGGGCACCTGTGGACCTACACCGGCACGCCGAAGCGCGTGACTTTTGCCATTGTGCGGAGCGCTCCGGCGGCTGGCAAGATAGAGTTTGAGGACTGCGAAACGTTGAATGAATTTTATACCGTGGAGTACGACTCGAACGCCTCGCACTCGGAGATTGTGGGCGGATGGGCAAAACAGGCTGGCTGGGAGATGAGCGTTCCCAATGTTGCCGCTGCGAACCAAATCGTCATAGGCTATAAGAGCTATAGCGCCGCCGCCGGCACCATCAGCATGTATGTCAACGGCGCGCATTCGGCGAATATAACCCTGCCGCTGACCACGACGTACACGTCTGTGAAGCAGACCGTGTCCATCCCTGCAGGCGCCACCTTGATGTTCAGGGCTGACTCGGGGGACATCAGCCCGGCTTTGGACTACCTCATCCTATCGAACAACACGATTTCCGGAAAAGTATCCAATTCCGGTGGAACTGGCATTTCCGGCGCGACGGTTTACTTCTCCGCCACCCCCAATGCTCCGACAACTTACAGCATTACGACCACCACGGATGCCTCGGGCAACTACACCCAGGGTATGCCAAACGGCACATGGTATGTGGCTGTATCACACCCATCCTATAATGTCTCCGCAGACCAAACAGTGACAGTAAATAACGCTTCCGTCTCGGGCGTCAACTTCACCATGGCTGACAATGCTGTTATATCTGGCAAGGTAACCAATCAGAGTGACGGGACAGCCATAGTAGGAGCAACCGTCTTCTTCACAAAGTCACCGACTGAAGCTGCCACTTATACCGCGACCACTAATGCGACCGGCGACTACACGCAGTCATTACAGAATGGAGTGTGGTATGTGTGTGCGGCGGCGACCGGTTACAAGGCCGCTCAGAATCAGATGCTGACGATCACTGGCCCCAATGTTACGGGCATCAACTTCCCATTAACCGCATTCGTAAGGAATATTCCGAGAACCAGTGATCTGTTCTTCGCAGTGCTCGCCGAATCCTTGCCCGCCAGCGGACCGACCGGCCAGTGGGCAACGTATTACCCGGCAGGCCAGTCGCTTACTCCCTATGACGGTCCGACGGCGATAACGCTCAATGGCGTTAAGTGGGCAGTGAACTCTCCTTCCGGAGCCAACGGTGGCTTCAAACTTGGCGATTACTCCACTATACCAGTAAACGGGATAAGCGCTGTTGCGGTCTGCCAGCCGAAGCGCCTCAATAACATCGGTGGTTACCAGAGTCTCTTAGGCATTCTGGATCAGTTCCAGGTAAATATTAACAGGGTTTCAGGAGAGCTTTGGGTGAGGACCCCTGGTCAGGGCAGTAGCGGCGTCTTTATTCCTGATGGGCAGCCCACTATCGTCAGCGTCGTCGTGCAGCCTAACGGTACGTTCAAGGCATGGGCGAACGGCGACCAGGTCATGAATGTGACGGCTACAAACCCGTTCACTACCTTGGGGCCTAGTTGGAACCCTGAAGTCTGGGTCGGCAGGGCCTTTATCGCTGACGGGTGGTCTACGTTCCAAGGACAGATTGGCGACGTGTTCGTCTACAAGGTGGCGCTGACTGACGCTGAGCGTCAGCAGCTCGAATCAGATACAGGCACCAGGTTCGGAATATCATTGAATTCATTCACTATCTCCGCATCTGCGGGAGCCAATGGAGCAATCAGCCCGAGTGGACCTGTTTCCGTGCCAGGCGGAACCAACCAGACGTTCATATTCACTCCAAACAGCGGCTATCGTGTATCGAGGGTCTTGGTTGATGGAGTTAGCGTTGGCGCTGCAGCCACATACACATTCACTAACGTCACTGCAGCGCATACGATTGCGGTGGAGTTTATAACCACAGACTTCATAGCTTTCTATAAGTTCGATGAGACTACCGGAACCTCTGTTTATGACTGGTCTGGCAACGCGAGAAACGGCACCGTGACCGGCACTGGTTGGACTGCGGGTCTGGTTAATAACTGCTTGAGGTTTGCCACAGCGACTTATGCTCAACGTGTAACAATGCCAACTGTCACCGGCAGCTACACCGCGTTCACAATGTCTATGTGGGTGTACCCTGAGGATACCGCCACCAAGTATCTCTATTACAATACTGGCACAGGAAACGGAGCTCTGCGAATACAAATTGCCGGCACTGCCGCCGCCCGCACGTTCAATGTTAATATCGCAGGCAACACAACTGCTTCGCAGACGACTAACCCTGTTGCTATCCCAAGTAACGCATGGACGCTTGTGACATTTGGTTACGATGCGGCGGCAAAGACGTGCGCGTATTATGTCAACGGTGTATTGACGCAGACACTAAGCTACACAACTGCTGTCAACCCTATATTCACTGGCACGACAAACTATGTAGGCGCTCAGAGCACGACGGCTTCTACTGCCTTCGTTGGTCGACTTGACGACTTCCGGCTCTATAGCAGAGCTCTTATTGGAACCGAGGTCACCAGTCTCTATGACGCCAATTCCCCAACTTGCGCAATTACGGCATCGGCTGGGGCAAACGGGTCAATCAGTCCGAATGGAGCTGTGGCTGTCACGAGAGGCGCAAACCAGACATTTACCATCACACCAAACGTAGGCTATGCCGTAGCCAGTGTGTTGGTAGACGGTATTCCCCAAGGAGCAGTCGGCACATATACGTTCACCAACGTGACTGCCATCCATACAATCTCGGCCACTTTCACTACTATGACGTACACCATAACCGCTTCCGCTGGAACTGGCGGAACGATAACACCGAGCGGAGCCGTGGTAGTGAATTACGGCGCAAACCAGACTTTCACCATCTCGCCGAGCTTTGGCAATGACATCTCGCAGGTTACGGTCGATGGCGTAACTCAGGGGCCGATTGCCAGCTACACATTCAATAACACGCTAGCCAATCATACGATATCGGCTACATTCGCTACCACAATAACTGCATCTGCGGATGCTAATGGAACTATCAGCCCGACTGGCGCAGTAATTGTGACTCAGGGTAATAATCAGACATTCACAATGACTGCGAACAGCGGTTATCGTGTATCGAGGGTCTTGGTTGACGGCGTTAGCGTGGGCGCTGTGACTACCTACACGTTCAGCAATGTTATAGTAGCTCATACGATTTCGGCGGAGTTTATTTCCACCGACTTCGCAGCGTATTGGAAGTTCGATGAGACCAGCGGCGCTTCTGCTTATGATTGGTCGGGTAATGGCAAGGATGGCGCCCTGACCAACGGCCCGACCTGGACTGTTGGCCTGATTAACAATGCTGTAAACATCCCTGGCGGCACAAGCTATGTGAGTGTGCCTTCGGGTATTGTCTTGGGCTTGATTAACTTCTCGATTTCGACGTGGGTCAAACTGACCACTGTTGCAACGAATATGAGAATCTTTGATTTCGGAACCGGCGCCACAAATTATATGGAGCTGACTCCGAAACACTCAGACACCAATGGAGCGCTTCAGTATGTCATCAGGACTCCTGGCACAGTCAACACAGTGTCGGGCGCTACTGCTCTGCCAACAGGCAGTTGGCAGCATGTAGCAATTACTCGCTCAGGTATCACTAACACGCTCTATCGCAATGGCGTTCAGGTTGGTCAAATTACCGGAACCCTGAGCCCGAACAGCCTGACAAGCACCACGATAAACCGCATCGGCGATTCTCAGACAAGCACTCATCCTCACCTGGATGGCCTCCTTGACGATTTCAGAATCTACAACAAGGCGCTTACCGCAGCCGAGATTGCTAATCTCTATAACGCCGGTGCGCCTACTTGGACAATCACGGCGTCAGCCGGAGCAGGCGGAACAATCAGTCCTTTGGGAACCACCACCAAGAACAATGGCGCCAGCCAAACATACGCTATCACTGCCAACTCAGGCTATGCTATAGCCGATGTGCTGATAGATGGTGTTTCTCAAGGGGCAGTTGGCACATATACATTCTCCAATATCACGGCTAATCATACTATCTCTGCCACGTTTGTCAAACCATTGGGCGTGAACAACAAGGCGGTCAAGAACGACAGCAAGCTCCAGGGTAAGGTAGTCAAGGTCTGGGGCAAGGTCAAGAGCATAGGTTCGGGCACGTTCCAGATAAGCGACGGCTATTCAGCCAACGTCACAATCGCCGGTCCGACGACTGGCCTCAACGAAACAAAGACCGTAGTGGTAACTGGTACAGTAAACGCTGACAAGAGCGTGACTGCCCAGACTATTGGTATGTGAGTGAGCTCTTAAATACGAAAGCGAGTTTGCATAACGAAGAGTCGGTTGCGCTTTTACTTTTGCTTCACCCGAATCAGCGCAGAACGAACCGGAAAGTCCTTTTCTACCCCAGTCGGGTTTGCCGGGTCAACATCCACTGGCGGCCAGATCGCTTCCCCATTCTTCTGGGCGGCGATTTGACTTGGATCGTTGCCTATCCATCCGATTTCGTTTGAATTGAGATCCAGCCACAGCGTAATGCGCCGCCATTCGTCTGCGGTCAATTGCAAATCTTTGTGCTGCGGTCTTGTTGCGAGCGCTTTCATTATACCAGATGCGCGAGCGCCGAAGTTTGCAGGCGCTGTGCGAGAGCCGCCGATGCCCAGCAGACCCAACCCAGCTTCTCCAGGATAGCTGAACACGAGGTCATTTCTAGCTAACGATGCATAGCTCATATCGGGAGCGCCGGGGTTTTTCTCGTGGCAAGACACGCATTTCTTGTCGAAGACTGGTTTCTTAACCAATTGGATATAATTGAACGGCATCGCGCCGCTGTCCACCTCGGCAACAAGCTTGGAAGGCGCGCGTCGCAAAGCGCTTGGCATTGTGTAGTTTGATTCTGGCTTCCATTTATCTTCATGACAACCCATGCAGCTCAGGTTCTCGCCGGGGTGAACGTATGTCGCCGACCTCATAGAATGCACTGCCATGCCTTTTTCGTCCAGAAGCTGAAAATACAACGCCTTACCGACTGGCGCTTCGCAATAGACGCTGCCGTCCTTCTCCACGGGCACAATTCCAAGCGGCATGCGGCCAATTGAATCAGTTGCAAAAGACACTTGTGACACAGATTCCAAGCTGAACCAATTATCAAGCATCTGAGGTATGACTTGCACAATGCGCATCCATTTGACCTTGATTCCCTCCGGCAGTTTTCCTGCTGCGTCTGCGCTATATACATTCATCACGCTAATCACCGCCAGCTTATGGTCTGGTAAAGATGCGCGTTTTCCTTGCCAGGTCATGACAGGCAGCACAGGAGGCGTGGGGCGCGAGCGCAAAGGAAACGGGTCGCGCACACGATACAGCCTGCCGCCCGGATCATAGATCACATCACGGTTGCCGAAGCGGTCCAGAAGATATAGCCCCGAATTGAAGTTGCACAGATAAAAGTCTTCGCCCAGCGGCCAGGCCGTGCCATAAGCGTGAGGCCCCTGTTCCACTTCAGGAAATGGGTATTCAGGAGTGATGCGCTTGAGCTGGGACATCTTGCCGTCATCGGGAATGCGAGTGTCGAGCATGATTAGACTCCCTGAGAAGCCCTCGTGATGCCCGACTGCTGTTGCCATGTATTTTTGAGAACCGGGAATGGCGCGGAACGATAGTTCGGCATCGGGACGCAAAAATCGACCGTTGACCAGCCCCTGTTGTCCGTATTGATTCGGCTGCAGGCCCTCCGTCATAGATGACCACGGCAAAGGATAGTTCCCATGGTAATTTCGAGGGTCACGGCCATCCGGGAAGCACTCCCAATAATGGTGAGCCGTGCCCCAGTGGCGGTCAACATAGTCCCATCGGGTGTAGGCGATCTTGCCGGAGTGAGTGATTGTCGGCGACCATTCGTTGGTTTCATGATAACTGAGGCAGATGATGCTTGAACCATCCGCATCCATCGAGTGTAGAGTGTAGGTCAATGACTGCGGGGTGAGCACACACCTGCCGACTCCGCTTCGCCGCGTGGATGTGAACACAATTCTTCCAGACGGCAGGAAGCAAGGGTCGAAGTCGTCTGCAGGGCCGTCAGTAAGTTGGGTTAGTTTCTTAGTTACAAGATTATATCTGAAAATATGCCAGATTTCGCCGATGGTTGTCGCGGCAAATAGAAGTTCCTTGCCGTCATAACTTAGCTCCAGACCGGAAAACTTACCTACAAGTTCTTTTCCTGCCCACGGCCCGGAAGTCACCTTAATGCTGGTAAGCGGGGCGGCTGTCGTTGCTTTGGATTTGAAGTTTTGAATAATGAGCGGCCCGCCGCCGTTGCTGTGCCCCCAAATCGCGCGCGCCTGGTCGATTATACGCGCATCGCCGGGTTGTTCGAGCATGCAGACGATGTTGTCAAAGTTGAGCAGCGGATTTGCGAAGGCGATCTTTCGGCGCAATTCGCAGGTCTGATTGAAGAGAGTTTTGCGGGCATCTTCCTGTGCAGTTTGCTTTGCCTCTGTGAATAGCTTGTTTAGCTGCGCCTGAAAGTCATTAAGCACAGTTTTCGAGAGACTGCCGTGCTGCTTGTAATAGCTTACGAGCGCGCTGGTTCTTCTCAGCACAACATCCAGCGGATCTGTATCGAGCGTCAGTATCAGGGCTTGCTGATCCAAGGCTTCAATATTCAGACGATTGCGCCAATCCATATTTGCTATTTTTCGCTGGCTTATTTGCCTGCTGATTTCACCATATTCATCGTTCCAAGTCTTTTCCACAGAAACCTGAGCCAATGCGGGCATTACAAAAATAGCCAGCAGAGCGAAACACGCTGCTGAACATAAGTGATGGGTATTCTTGAGGCAAACAATGCGAATTCTCATGCAAACAGTCTCAATCCAAAAACTCATACTAAACCATTAATTAGTGACGTGGAAATTCCTCTGAGATTGCCCCAAATACGCTATTTAGCCAAATGTGTTATAATATAGAAAAGTTATTAAGTTGGTTTGGCGCTGGCCTGGTTGTATTTGGACGCGTTCGATTCCGCTAGCTCACTTCAAGCCTCAAGACAATAACGTCTAACCAGCCAGGAGAAATTATTGAGTTTTCAAGACAAGACATGCGTCTGCCGAGACTGCAATGCGGAGTTTTCATTTACCGCGCAGGAACAGGTAGATTTCAAAAAGCGAGGTTACAACCCTCCGAACCGCTGCCCGGTGTGCCACACAGATCGAAATGCCCGCCGCAGATATAGCCGCGGCGGGGATGGTGAGACCCATACGGCCACGTGCTCGATCTGCCAGAAGGATGCTATTCTTCCTTTCAAGCCCACAAATGACAAGCCCATCTACTGCGAAGAATGCTTCCATGCGCAGCTCAGGTCTAAGCAGAATACCAGGCCCAGGAAGTTCGTGTTGCGCAAACCCGATAAAATTGCCCTGCCAACACCTGCCGCACAAGCTCTTGCGGTCTCATTTAATGATTTTGAGCTCGATCCCAGGCTGCAACGCGCAATAAATGCGGCGGGCTATGATATTCCGACGCCAGTGCAGGCCGCCACGATCCCAATGGGGTTGAATGGCAGCGACCTCATCGGCACCGCGCAGACTGGCACTGGCAAGACTGCTGCTTTCGTATTGCCTATACTTCAGTATTTGCTGACGAATCCGGTCGACAAGCTCTGCACGCGCGCAATGGTGTTGACGCCTACTCGCGAACTTGCTGAGCAGATTAACGACGTTTTCAAGCAGTTGGGTAAGTTCACCAAGATCAGAAGCGCGACTGTTTATGGCGGGGTCGGCATGAATCCTCAGCAAAGAGCGCTGAGAGATGGCACCCAGGTCATAGTCGCTTGCCCCGGCAGGCTGCTGGACCACATGGAGCGCGGCAATACCGATCTCAGATTTGTTGAAAAGCTGGTTTTGGATGAGGCAGACCGCATGCTCGACATGGGGTTCCTGCCGCCCATCAGACGCATCCTTTCCAAGCTGCAGCACAAGCGCCACACAATGCTTTTTTCGGCAACATTCGCTGATGAATTAATAAGATTTTCAGACGAAATTCTCAAAAATCCTCAGCGGGTGAGTGTGGATATCTGCGCTCCCGCTAAAACCGTTGCGCATGCGCTTTATCCGTGCCCTCAGCATTTGAAGACGTCTCTGGTGATCAAACTGCTCGAAAACACCGATACCAACTCGGTTTTGATCTTCACGCGCACCAAGCACCGCGCAAACAGGGTAGCGCAGCAGATTGAAAAAGCCGGCTATAAGACATCCGCGCTTCATGCCAATAAATCGCAGAACCAGAGGCAGCTTGCGCTGGATGATTTCCGCGCGGGACGCTGCCAAATTTTGGTCGCGACCGATATCGCGGCGCGCGGGTTGGATGTTGAGACCATATCGCATGTTATCAACTATGACATCCCAGATACGGCAAACGCCTACATTCATAGAATCGGGCGAACGGGCAGAGCGGAGCGCGAGGGTGACGCCATGACCCTCGTCACCAATCAGGACAGGCTGATCGTCTGGGAGATCGAAAAAGCCCTCGGAAGCCCAATCGAGAGAATCAAGATTGAAGATTTCGACTATGAGGTCGCAGCGCCGGCAGCCGATGAGTTCAAGCGGGCGCCAATGCCGCACCGCAAACCGAAGCCCGAGCACGTGGTAAAATCATTCCACACGCCGCGCCCAGACCAGCCCTCCAAGCCAAAGCAGGCAAAGGGCCCAGCTCATCATGCTGTGCATCATTTCGCTAAGCCTAAGAGATACATATAGCGGCTTAACGGGATACGAATTATAAGGGCGAAGCATAAATATGTGCTTTGCCCTTTGTTTTTTCGGAGCGATGAGTTTGTTTTGTGGGGTAAATCTATAACGGCTTTACATGCAATAATAATGCTTTGTAGCATATGTCTCGCGGCGTCTATGGTAAAAGCTTCCAGTAACCATCGGCACGTTCTTTTTGTATGGCGTCTAAGGACCCCCATTTGGCGTGAAAATCAGCGTAGAGAAGAGTAGTGCCGGTGTAATGAATCTTATCGCCAATATCCCGTGTAGTTGAAGAAACAACGAAGATTCCGTCATTGATCCCCTCACTACTAGTGGAGCCTGGTTTTCCGCGTGACTCGTGAAGCAAGAGCATAACTTTGCCTACTTTCTTGCATTTCAAATTGTCGAAACGTATTGGAAGGCGCAGGACACCGCCGGGTCCAAAGCCACTGCAGATGTCGTCATTCATGCTATAAGACAGAGGGAAGCTCGCAGGAACATATCTGCCCTCTCGTCCTACATCCGATGGACAAATGAATACTCCTGCAGCCGTAATATAAGGCCAAAGCTGTGCATTTTTGAGTATTACGATGGGGCTGCCCGGCCAAGCGCATCCGCACCAGTTGCTGGTCGCCGGGGTCCAATTAGACCAGCCCACGAATGGTGTGGTTCCATTGTTGTCATCGCAATATTTCTGGAATGCTAAACCCAGCTGTTTGAGATTCTGAAGACACCTTATTTGTTTTGCATGTTCTCTGGCGTTGCCAAGCATAGGGAAAAGTATCGCTGCCAGTATCGCGATAATTCCGATTACTACCAGCAGTTCTATAAGACTGAATCCTTTACGATTTACCAATTTGATTACCTCCGGTTTGGTCAAAAGCGCTCCGACAGACTTAAGCACGAAGCGGTTTGGGCATTCGGGATTTACCGAAGCGCATATTCGGTAAACAAGCTCCCTTCCCAACACCTAACCCCCATCACCCAACACCCTTCCCAACCTCCGGGTTCGCCTTCATTGAAAGCGAAATTCGCTTACGGGGGACGTCTATGGCAATTACAGTAACGCGCACTTTCTGGCCAACTTTCACTACCTCGTTCGGGTCGCGGACAAACTTATCTGCGAGGTGGCTGATGTGGACGAGGCCGTCCTGGTGAACTCCTATGTCTACAAACGCGCCGAACGCGGTGACGTTTGTGACAATCCCCGGCAGTTTCATCCATTCTCGCAGGTCTTCCATCTTTTCGATGCCGCCTGCGAACTCGAAAACCTCAAACTGCTCGCGGGGGTCGTGGCCGGGTTTGTCGAGCTCTTGCATAATATCGCGCAGGGTCGGCAGACCAAATTTGTCTGACGTGTATTTCTCGAGTGCAATCTGTTTGCGAATCGCAGGGTTGATCATTAGATCGGTGACCTTGCAGCCGAGGTCTTTGCTCATTTTGTCCACTATATGGTAGCTCTCGGGGTGGACGGCGCTTCCATCCAGCGGGTTCTCACCCTCTCTGATACGCAGGAAACCCGCCGCCTGCTCGAAAGCCTTAGGCCCAAGCCCCTTGACCTTAAGAAGCTGATGGCGAGAGTTGAACGGGCCATTTTCGTTGCGGTGTTTTACGATATTATACGCCAGACCCGGCCCCAGGCCCGAAACGTAGGTCAGAAGCTGCTTGCTGGCAGTGTTTACATCCACGCCAACGCCATTTACGCAGCTCTCGACCACGTCATCCAAACTCTTTTTGAGCGCGGATTGATCGACATCGTGCTGGTATTGCCCAACTCCGATAGATTTCGGGTCGATTTTCACCAACTCGGCCAGCGGGTCCATGAGGCGGCGGCCGATTGAGACCGACCCGCGCACCGTCACATCATAATCCGGGAACTCTTCGCGGGCAACCTCTGAAGCTGAGTAAATCGACGCCCCGCTCTCGTTGACCATCACCACGGGTATCTTCGGCAGATTAGCCTCGCGCACGAAAGTCTCGGTTTCGCGGCTGGCGGTTCCGTTGCCTATCGCTATAATCTCGATCTGGAATTTCTCACAGAGAGAGCGCAGAATTTTGCTTGCCTCAATAGCTTTCTGGCCGCCGGTGTGCGGATATAGGGTCTCGTTGTGAATGAGCTTGCCCTGCCTGTCGAGGCAGACCACTTTGCAGCCGGTTCGATAGCCGGTGTCGAGCGCCAGCACCCGTTTTTGCCCGAGCGGCGCAGCCAGCAGAAGCTGACGCAGATTCGCAGCGAACACCCGTATTGCCTCTTCATCGGCGCGGCGTTTGAGTTCGTTTCTGATCTCGGTTTCCATACTTGGCCCCAGCAGGCGCTTGTAGCTATCGTCTACTGCGGTATCCACCTGCTCAGAGGCTGGCCCGATGCCTTTCACAAAGAACCGCTTGGCCAGCATGAGAGCTTCTCCCTCGGACGGAGCCACATGCAGCCGAAGGAATCCCTCGTTCTCGCCGCGCATCATCGCAAGCACGCGGTGGGATGGGGACTTAGTGACGGGTTCGCGCCAGTCGAAGTAATCCTTATACTTAGCGCCCTCTTCCTCTTTGTTTTTTACAACGCTTGAGGTGATGGTTGCGCTGACGGCATAAAGCTCGCGCATGTGAGCGCGGGTCTGCTGGTCCTCGCTGACTGTCTCGGCTATGATGTCTCGTGCGCCGGCAAGCGCCTCCTCGGCGGACGCCACTCCCTTTTCCTCATTTATATAGGCCTCGGCTTCTGCGTAGGGGTCTATGTTGCCCTGCTCCAATATGAGCAGCGCGAGAGGCTCAAGCCCCTTTTCGCGGGCGATGGTAGCGCGGGTGCGCCGCTTTGGTCGGTATGGCAGGTAAATGTCTTCCAGCTCAGCCATGGTCTTGGCGGCATTTATCTTTGCTGCGAGCTCGTCGGTCAATAGATCGCGCTCGATAAGGGACTGCAAAATGGCCTCACGGCGTTTATCCAGCTCCCCAAGCTGCTCCAGGCGGTCTCGAATGGCAGTGATTTCGACCTCGTCCAGCGATCCTGTGATCTCTTTCCTATAACGAGATATAAATGGAACCGTCGCAGACTCATTCAGCAACTCGGCGGTGGCCTGCACTTGCCTTGGTTTTATATTGAGCTCGACGGAGATTTTTGCGATGTGATTAGCGTTCATAATTCCTCATGCTTGATAATCAGATGGTACCTATAGAATAGTGTTCTACAAACTCGTGCCGTTTTCCTGTTCCAGTCGCAAAAGAAGATGGCCGCGATTCATGGGCGCGTGCACGCCATATTTGTGGCAGTCAGCTGCTGTAATCACGGTAGCACGGAAATTGGGAATCACGGAAGGGAGAAAGTCCCAAAAGAATTATTTTAGTGGGACGTTGATATTTCGGGATTTCGGTCTATGATATGTTGTAAGGTTCGATGAAGCCAAAATCCCGAAACATCTAGATGGAAAGGAAGTAGTCGGCGTTGGCCATTCTCGAAAGCGGGAATCCATTACCGGCGGAAAGTTCAAAGCAGATCCCTCGGCTGCGCTCGGGATGACGGATATGCTGCGCTCGGGATGACTGATGCTGGAAGCGCCCATTCTATTCCCTGTTCCCTGTAACCTAATCCCTGTTTCTCCGTCTACCTCCTAAACTTCACAGTGCTCCGGGTTCTGCCATCCTTGGAGGCTATTGTAAAGTCGCCCATGAGGTTATCTTTCACGAGGCTTTCCACTATTTGCAATCCAAGATTTCTGTCGCGGTGGAGATCGAAACCTTCGCTGAGGGGTTCGCCATTATTTATAACACCCAGTGTTATGTAGTCTTCATCTCGAAACACGTCCACAATCAGCTCATTGCCAATGTTGCCCTTCAAACCGTGCTCGACTGCGTTCTGTATAAGTTCGTTAAGTATCAGCGCCACATAAGTCGCCTGGCCGCTTGGCAGGAGGAAATCCGAGCCCTCAACCCGTATTGTTACTTTCTCTGTATCCGGCAGCATCACGCGGGCAGTGGCAGACAATATCTGCTCAGCAAGGCGATTGATGCTTACGTTGTCCAAATTGTCGCTGGAAAGCATCTCATGGACGGTCGCAATGCTTTGAATGCGGTTGATACTTTGGGTTAGCGCTTCCTTGGGGTTATCGAGTTTACCCATACGTATTTGCAGCCGCAGGAGACTTGCGATGGTCTGCAGGCTATTTTTGACCCTGTGGTGCATCTCCTGCAACACAGCAGCCCCCACCATCAGCTTCGCGTTTTGGATCGAAATAGCTGCCTGGTTAGAAAGTGCAATCAGAACGACTATCTCTTCGTCACTAAAATCCTGTGGTTTCTCTGTATAGCAATTTAGCACCCCGATGATCTCTTTTTTCACTGTTAAAGGCACAGACACAAGGGAGCAAAGGCCTTCTTTCTTGGCGATGTCCGGGTATTGATAACCAGGTGTTTTGCGCACGTCTCTTATGATAATTGGTTTCTGCTCCATCACAGCTCGCCCCGCAACGCTCTCAGTGAGCTTAACATTCGGCTTGCGGGTATATTCGCGGCTCTTGGACTGCGTCGCTTTGATCACCAGCTCGCTTTTATCATCGTTCAGGAGCATTATCGAGCATATTTTGAAATTCATACTCTCGGCAGTTACGGATACGATAAGCTGCAGAATTTCTTCCAGATACATGTCGGAGGTGATCGTCTGGCTTATTTCCGAAAGGGTGTTGAGCCGCGATGCTCGACGTTCCATTCGGTAGTAATCATTGTAGCTTTCCACCGCGCCGCCGACTTGCCTCGCTATGCTGTCCAGCAGGCTAATCTGCATTCGGGTGTAGTCCTGAGGGCGGTTGGTGCGCACATTTATAACCCCAACCAGGTCTATCCTGCCTCGCAAAGGCACGCTGAGCATCGATTGGTAAGAGTCCTGCTGAAGATTAGGCACCGATTTGAAGCGCTCATCGCGCCATGCTTCGCGGTTCAAAACCACATACTGGCCCTGCTGCGCCACCCATCCTGTAATGCCTTCACCCATCTTCAGCCGGATTTTACCAACAACATCCTTGGTGGAGCCGCTGGCGCCTCGCAGCACCAATTCGCTGCCATCGAGATTGAGAAGATAGATAAGGCAAAGGTCTGTGCCGGTAACCTTAACAACTATATCTGCCACGCTCTTGAGGATGTCATCTATGGAGTGCATTGAGCCGATAGCCTGGCCGATTTCTCGCAGAGCAGATGCCTCTACAGACTTTTCGGCGATCCTATACTCAAGATCAGCCACGCGCAAACGCAATGCCTCCAATTCCTGCTCTGGCGGCAATTCGCGCAGCGCCGCGGAGGTGTTATCCTGTTCCTGCTTTTTGAGGGCATTCCAAGGGTGCATTTTAGATCCTATCGGAAAGGAAGACGGGTCCCTTCTGTTCCCTGTTCCCTGTTCCCTGTTCCCTGTTCCCTGTTCCCTATTCCCTATTCCCTGTTCCCTTATATCTCGTGCGCTATGACTATCGCTTCAGCTATTTCTCTCATAGAGCGGCGCTGGTTCATGCTCTGCTGCTGAATTCTGCGGAAAGCATCTGCTTCAGACATTTTATACTTATCCATAAGAATGCCTTTTGCTTTATCCACCAGCTTTCGGGTCTCGAGTTTCTGCTCAAGATCGCCGAGCGTGGTCTCCATTTCCTGCTGCTCCAGATAACGCGCGATGGCAATTTCGATGGCGGGCATGAGGTCTGATTCCTGGAACGGCTTCACAAGGTATGCGTAAACTCCGGCATCCTTGGCGCGCTGGACAAGGTCTTTCTGGCTATAAGCGGTGAGCAATACAACAGGCGCTATCTTCTCTTCCGAAATGATTTTTGCAGCATCCAAGCCATCCATTACAGGCATTTTGATATCGAGCAGGACGACATCAGGCTTGTGAGTGCGTGTCAATTCGACAACTTTCTGGCCGTCCGCTGCCTCTCCCACAACCTCAAACCCCATTTCTTCAAGCAGGGACTTCAGGTCCATTCGTATAATTGATTCGTCATCCGCGATGACCACTCTAATCTGACTCATTCTTCTCTCCACCATTGGATTATGTATATTACTTATCAATTGTACAGTGTGCTATAATCAAATGTCAAAGTCTAGTGAATCACTTTACTGATATATATGGCTTATCGCTCTCGCATATAAAGGGCAAAGCCGAGTTGTGGATTGAAAACCGGTCGCAAATTGTCTGTTTTGAAAAATTGAAAGGGTGAAAGTTATGGGTTTGCAATTATTTTCGATTTCGGCGTTGGTTTTGTGCGCGGCTATGGTTTCTGCGCAGCCTGGAGATGTGATTTCGCATCAGAAAATAGAAAATGGGCTGCTGGTGAAGACGCAGGAGGGCACACTCCGCCTGTCGGTTTATTCACCTAACGCTATACGCGTAACCTATGCGCCCGGCTCGCGTATTCCCCAGATATCCAGCCTGGCGGTTATCGCTGAGCCTGCATCGAAAGGTTGGGAGATCAAGGAATCCAAAGAAAGCGTTTCGCTTGAGACGTCTGTTTTGCGAGCCATAGTAGACCTCAAAACGGGTGGGGTGGCGTTTTACAGCAAGAACCAACTTCTCTTTCGCGAGGCTCCAGGCGGTCGCAAGTTGACTCCTGCAGTTGTCAGCGGCGAAAAGACGCTGGGGGTGGAGCAGCGGTTTACGGTTGGCGACCAGGAGACTTTCTACGGCCTTGGGCAAGATCAGTCCGGCATGATAGATCGCGCTGGCAAGGTGATTTATCTCAAGCAGGGCAATACGGATAAGTCCGTGCCGGTGCTTCTCTCCAGCAAGGGATATGGGCTGTTCTGGGACAATCCGTCATACGGCAAAGTCGACCTTAGCAAGGTCAAGACGGGAAGTGTGAGCGATGAGATGATACCGTCCTCTGCGCTTATTGCCGCCGATGGCGCTCCGGGCGGGCTCACAGGAGAATATTTCTCTGATATGGAGCTCAAAACGAGCGTCCGCACCGCGCATGACGCGCAGGTTGATTTTAATTGGAGCGTCGTCCCTCCCGATTCGCTTCCCCACGATATTTATTCCGTAAGATGGACGGGAGAACTCGCGCCGAATAAATCCGGTCAATATCAGTTGATCACAGATGCCGACGATGGCGTTAGGTTGTGGCTGGGTGGAAAGCTCATAATAGACGATTGGAACGCCGCCGCAATTCGCCGAAATACTGCCAAGGTAAAGCTGGAAGCGGGAAAGCGATATTCAATCAAGCTGGAGTTCTTCCAGAATCAGTTCGATGCGCGCGTTTCATTGCGATGGACCAAACCCGCCGAAAAGTCTGCACAACCCGAGCCTGAATTACCGGTTGAGATATCTTTTGGCGCCGAAGTGGCAAAGGCCATTGATTATTACGTGCTTGCAGGGTCGAATGCCGATGAAACGATCACTGGTTACAGGCTCCTTACCGGTGATGCTCCGCTCTATGGCAAGTGGGTCTATGGTTACTGGCAGTGCAAAGAGCGCTACAAGACCGCAGATGAACTTCTTGAGGTTGCCGAGGGCTTCCGCTCGAGGAATATCCCCATTGACAACCTCATCCAGGATTGGCAGTATTGGCAGAACCCATGGGGCAGCCACGAGTTCGACAAGACCCGCTATCCCGACCCCGCAGGGCTCATCAAAACGCTGCATGAGAAGTATAAGCTGCATGTTATGATATCCGTCTGGCCGAAGTTCATGAAGGGCGGATCGAACTATGATGAAATGGAAAAGCAGGGCTTTCTCTTCCCCGAATATGTCTGGTTTGGCGGCGCAATGCAGCGCTACTATGATCCATATAGCCCAAAGGCCCGCGAGCTATTCTGGAAGCAGGTCAATGAGAAGCTTTTCTCACTCGGGATCGATGCGTGGTGGCTTGATGGCGATGAACCGGAAGTCACTCTGCCGGTTCCTGATGTGAATGGCATCGATTACGGTCATCCATCGGTCTTTCACGGCTTCAAAACAGCCCTTGGCCCAGGCTCAGGCGTGTTGAACGCTTACCCTCTCATGCATACGAAGACTTTCTACGATGGTCAGCGCAAAGTTACCGACAAAAAGCGCGTGTTCCTGCTCTCCCGCTGTTCGTATGCGGGAATGCAAAGAAATGCCGCTGCGTGCTGGTCTGGCGACATTCCCAAGGACTGGGATTCGCTGCGCAGGCAGATTCCCGGCGGGCTGAACTTTGTGATGAGCGGCCTGCCATATTGGAACACGGATATTGGCGGTTTCTGGGGCGGGGTAGATGGCGGAGACCCCGAGAGCCTGGCTTACCGCGAGCTGTTTGTAAGATGGCTTCAGTATGGCGCGTTCTGCCCGATGATGCGTGTGCATGGCGAGAGTCCCAATAAAGAGCCGTGGCGATTCGGCCCCGATACCGAGAAAACCATCACCGGTTATATCAATCTGAGATACAGACTTCTGCCATATATTTACTCGACCGCCTGGATGATCACAAACGGCCATTACAGCATGATGCGGCCTTTGGTTATGGATTTTGCCAACGATGCGAACGCGCTCAAGGTGAGCGACCAGTTTATGTTCGGCCCGGCGATGTTGATCAGCCCGGTCACAACAAAGGGCGCGACTAGCAGGGAGGTTTATCTGCCTGCGGGCTCATCGTGGGTTGATTTCTGGACAGGAAAAGCTGTGAATGGCGGACAAACGATCTCCGCCGATGCGCCCGTGAAGAAACTGCCGATATTCATAAAGGCAGGCTCGATAATTCCCATGGGGCCGTTCGTTCAATACTCAACAGAGAAACCCGCAGACCCAATCGAGCTGCGCGTTTACCCCGGCGTCGATGGCAAATTCATGCTGTATGAAGACGAAAACGACTCATATAACTATGAAAAAGGCGCACATGCAACAATCACGTTTACTTGGAACGACGCCCGCAAAGAACTAACCATAGGCAAGCGCGAAGGCAGCTTCCCTGGGATGCTCAAGGATCGAAAGTTTAAGGTGACTCTAATTACCCCAGGACAAGGCGTTGGTCTGGAAGAATCAAAGCCAAATGCCGAGATTGCGTATGACGGTAAGGCTGTCAAGATTAAGCTGTAACTGTAAGGGGGAGGGCGAGGAACTGTAATTTATGAAGAACAAACCAATCATCGCGCTGGTAATTTGCATACTGGTGTATTTTGCGCTGTGGGTTCTGACGCCTAAAGCAACTTTTCTGGCTGCGGCTGGCGATGTATTGTTCAACGCCTTCCGCGCCTCGCATGGGTTGGTTAAGGCTGTTTTGGGCGTTTGCTGCTTCGTGCTGACGGCCGCTCCAACCATCGCATTCATGGCGGTTCAGATTGGTATAATCTACTTCTTCGCAAAGCTCAAATTGAAGCTCTGGCAGAGCCTGTTGGGGGTAGTTTTGTGCCTGGGTTTAGTTTTTGCGCTGCTCAATATCCTAATATGGCAACTCCATCTTCATCATTATCCAAACACTCGGCAGATGGTCTTTATCATGGCGCATTACAACGGCCTGCTGAAGATGCCCATGAGCCTTTTAACGATGCTTGCGGCTGCGAGCATCGGCTATGGGGTCTCGATTTTCGTGAAAGACAAGAATCTGCTCCTGCCGGTGGTAATGTTCGCTGCATATATCGATTTTTGGACAGTCACCCGCGGCCCCGTGCACACAATGGTCGAGCGAATTCCCGACGTTGCATCTGCCGTCAGCGCTCCCATCCCCCACGCAGGAATCGGGGTTTTCAGACCCGATACAATGATCGGCCCAGGCGATTTTCTCTTCATGGCGCTAGTTTTTGCGGTGGTTCACAGGATGGCAATGCGCGGCAAGCGCAATTATCTGTTTGTGTGCATTGCGATGACCCTGGGAATGCTCGCCGTCACGTTCAACTTCCTCCCATTCTTGCCCGGGCTGATTGTGCTGGCTGTAGCTGTAGTCGCCGCCAACTGGCGGGAGTTCAAGCTTTCCCGCGAGGAAAAAATCTCCACAGCAATAGTCGGTTTGCTGCTTGCAGCCTCTTTGCCGCTGGTGTGGGCTCTTCTTAAACCAAAAACTGGGGAAGCTCCAACCAGGCCAAAACCTGCCGTCACCTCCCCAGCTAAACGAAACTAATCACTGGTAGATGGATTTGCAATCCGCTGAAGCCAAGCATTCACAGCATACAAAAAGGGCTCCGTCCCCTTGTATTCGTCCCCTT
>JAPLCU010000194.1 GCA_026392045.1 Armatimonadota bacterium | reverse complement strand
GTATCCACCTTTGGGGTTCGTGGCTGGCTGACATTCTTCTCCCCTTCCCAATTTCCGTGATAAACACTCCCTTCTTTTCCTAGACAAACTTCGTGCGAGAGGTTATACTTAATATTGGAAGCGGTGCGTGGGGCGTACCGCTTCATCTATTGTTCAATGGAGGCGATGCTGCCGAGATATGCGCCTATTTAAAGGTATATTCAGTAAAGTTGACCAACTGCTCACTGGCCGCAGACCTATAGATGATGAACTTTTCGATGAGCTCGAAGAGCTTCTTATCCAGGGTGATCTGAGCATACATACAACAACAAAGCTCGTCAATGCGCTTCGTTTGGCCACCCGCAAGGAGAAGCTCAACGAAGTTGATCAGATCAAAGAACGTCTGAAGAGCTTGCTTGTGGAAATTCTTGAGGTGGGAGATGGGCATGGCATTACGCCTCCCACTCAGCAACCTTCGGTTTATGTTTTTGTGGGCGTGAACGGCGTCGGCAAGACCACGACCATTGCAAAGCTTGCGCATAGATACAAAAAACAGGGCAAGCGGGTATTGCTTTCGGCTGCGGACACTTTCCGCGCTGCCGCCATAGAACAACTCGAGATATGGGCGAACAGGGTGGGTGTTGAAATCGTCAAACACCAGCCCGGGGCTGATCCTGGCGCGGTCGTTTTTGACAGCATCCAGGCGGCCATTGCGCGCAAGGCCGATGTGGTTCTCATTGATACCGCCGGAAGAATGCACACCAAAGCCAACCTAATGGAAGAGCTCAAAAAAGTGGGCCGAATCGTAAACAAAGCTATCGGGCGCGATCCTGAAGAGGTGTTGCTTGTGCTGGACGCCACCACGGGTCAGAATGCGGTCATGCAGGCCAGAGAATTCATGGCGATTGTGCCGCTGACAGGGATCGCACTTTCCAAAATAGACGGAACTGCAAAGGGCGGAATCGTGATAACTATAAAAGACGAGCTGGGTATTCCCATCAAACTCATTGGTTCGGGTGAAGGCCTGGATGACCTGGAAGATTTTAGCCCATCGGCGTTCGTAAACGCATTATTCGAGGATTAGGGTGCAAGAGAACAACGTTTTCTTGAGTATAATTATACCGTCATATAACGAGCAGGACAGAATAGCGCCCACGCTTGAGCGTGTGGAGCGCTACCTGAGCGCGCTTGGCAAGCCCTTTGAAATAATAGTGGTGGACGACGGCAGCAGCGATGACATGTTGAGCATAGTTACTGATATGGCTGCCGCGTCAAGCGTGATTCGCATTATCAGCTACAAGCCCAATCATGGTAAGGGATACGCGGTCAGGCAGGGAGTTGCCGCGGCGCGAGGTGAATATATTGCCTTCTCAGACGCTGATCTTTCCGCTCCGATAGAAGAAATAGACAAGCTTTTCGCGGCCATGGATAAGGGCAGCGACATCGCAATAGGTTCGCGAGCGATTAAGGGCGCCGAGATTCCGGTGCACCAGCCTCTTTATCGAGAACTTGGCGGCAAGGCTCTTAACTTGATAATACGAGCCCTTGCGGTGCCTGGGATCAGGGATACGCAGTGCGGTTTCAAGCTGTTTCGAGGAAACGCAGCGCGTGAATTGTTCGCGAAGTGTTTCCTGGAAGGGTGGGGCTTCGATGTTGAGATATTATTTCTCGCCAGAAAAGCTGGTTTCAGCATTACTGAGGCGCCGGTAAAATGGAGCCATTCAGAAGGCTCCAAAATCCACCCGTTCTCGGCTGCGATAAAAATTATTGAAGATCTGATCCGGGTGCGATTGCACAGATACCAGTGAATTGCGTGTTCCATCTCCTGTGGGAGAGGGCACAACGCCGCAATTGTGATGGCTGGCTGAATTCTTTTATTGTAGTTTAAAGCCATATACGTGAATTATTAAGCCATATCAGCAGACTTTGTGGTATAATGCGCCAAGAGGTCAGATATCACAAGAGGGAGAGATATCATTATGATAACACTGGAACGAGCTGCGATGCTTTTGAACACTCGTCCTGCAGAAGTGCGAAAATTAATACGCGCTGGTAAAATCCATGCTAGCAAGACCGACAATGGATACATGATTGATATGATGGAAATCAGAAGGCGGATGCGTGCGACAGACATTAGAGGTCGGAAACGTACGGCTAAAGCTGCGACTGAAAATGGAAGTCGGCACACTACATCAGCTCGAAAACGCATCAATGATATACGCATTCTCGTTAGCGCTATAAACTCGATAGAAACATCGGAAAGTATAGTTTGCCCCGACGTTGCTCGATATCTAATGGCAAGGGGTCGTGTCCAGTCGTCCTTGCAAAAACGAAGTTCAGAGAGAAATGCACAATACTCTATCTTTAAGTCGGCATTTCGCGGGGGAACAATAAGTAAAGATGCGATTCTGAATAGTTGGGCAGAAGAACTTCGACTTGAGAATGGTTGCCAGTCTGAGAGAGACGCAATTTGACTGTAGTCTTAGAACCTTGTAGTATGGCTGACTTTTGTCTTAACGAAGACGATCCACGATATAAAGCTTTAGATCGCATAATAACCGAGGAGACTGCCTACATAGCCCCCATTACACTGGCTGAAATATACCGCCGCATCCAAAAAGACATTAGCAACGCACGAGCAGAGTTGATGCTCTATTCTGTTTTGTCAGGAACGTTCCTTCGTGTATATAGCGATTACAGTGAAGACATGCTGCGATCACTTGTTGAAGTTAGAGACCAAGGTTACCCATACACAGTGGGGTTCTGTGTTGCATTGTCAAATGAACTCGGGTGTCCTATTCTAACGAATGAATCGACGTTTCTAGAACTCGAACAAAAAGGACTGTGCATGGTCCGGGGCTATTAGTGTTGGATTGTTTCAAGCATTATCCAGGTAGATTCCATAGTCATCTATGAGGCCTAGGAGATCGCTCTGGATAAATTTTCAATTTGACAAACGCGGTTAAAATCACTATACTAATTTGATGTGACTGGGTAAGCTGAGGAACTGAGGAATGAGATCACTTTGGTCTCATTCCTCAGTTCCTTGCGCGCCTGTCATTTGGAGAATGTAAGCTTGTTCGAAAGCCTTTCTGAGAAACTTCAGAATGTATTTCAGAGGATGCGGAGCAGGGGTGGTCTCACGGAGCAGGAAGTCAATGAAGCTCTGCGTGAGATCAGGCTTGTGCTGCTGGAAGCCGACGTCAACTTTAAGGTCGTTAAGGACTTTGTAGCTAAAGTCAAGGAACGAGCTGTTGGCGAGGATATTCTTAAGGGACTGAACCCTGCGCAGCAGGTTATTAAGATTGTTAGCGATGAATTGATTGAGCTATTGGGCGGGGAAGCCGTCAAGCTTAAGATTTCCGATAGGCCGCCGACTGTTATAATGGTGGCTGGCTTGCATGGATCGGGCAAGACCACGAACGTGGCAAAACTTGCTTTGATGCTCAAAAAGCAGGGCAAGAAGCCGATTTTGGTTGCGGGCGACGTTTACCGGCCTGCGGCTATTTTGCAGCTGAAGACTCTGGGCGAGCAGATCGGCGTTGAAGTTTTTGATATTGGTGACAAGCAGGACGCGGTTGCTGTTGCGAGCGCTGCGTTGCGCTATGCAAAATCGAACGGCAATGATCATGTGCTCATAGACGTTGCGGGCAGATTGCACATTGATGAAGAAATGATGGATGAGCTCAAGAGGCTCAGAAAAGCCATCGATGTGACTGAAGTATTGCTTGTTGTTGATGCTATGACGGGTCAGGATGCGGTCAATATCGCACAGCAGTTCAATGAAGCGCTTGAGATAGACGGCGTGATTATGACCAAAATGGATGGTGATGCGCGCGGCGGCGCTGCTCTCTCCATTAAAGCCGTTACAGGCAAGCCGATAAAGTTTATTGGTACCAGCGAGAAAATGGATGGCATCGAGCCATTTCACCCGGACCGGATGGCATCGCGGATTCTGGGGATGGGTGATATGCTCTCGCTCGTTGAAAAGGCCCAACTGGCATTTGACGAAGACCAGGCCATTGCGATGGAGAAGAAGTTCAGGGAGAATCGATTCACTCTGAATGATTATCTCAATCAACTCAGGCAGATGCGCAAAATGGGGCCGATGGACCAGCTTTTGGGTATGATTCCTGGAATGGGGAATCTAAAAGGCGCAAAGATTGATGAAAATGAGTTCGACAGGGTAGAGGCTATTCTCTGCTCTATGACGGTTAATGAGCGTAATGACCCGACCATACTGAACGGAAGCCGCCGCAAACGAATAGCTAGAGGCAGCGGGACCACCGTGCAGGAGGTCAACCAGCTTGTTAACAAGTTTAATGAGATGAAAAAGATGTTTCGCGCCTTTTCGGGTGCGGAGGAATCAGGAAAGCGGCATAAGCGTATGCCGAACTTTCCTTTTCTAAAATAAGAAAGAAATGGATGCGCTTGCGAACATGCGAAGACGCACAACTTGGAGGGGTGACACGTGGTAAAAATTAGACTCAGACGGATGGGAGCTAAGAAGCGACCGTTCTATAGAATCGTCGTTGCGGACAGCAGAACTGCCCGTGATGGTCGTTTCATAGAGGTTGTCGGCACTTATGATACCAACCAGGATCCGCCTACACTGACGCTTAAGGATGACAGAATCGAATACTGGCTTGGTAATGGCGCACAGCCGTCGGATACCGCTAGAGGCTTGTTGAAGATTCATGGCTTCCTGGGCGGAATTACTTCCAAGAGCGCTGAGGCTAAGGCTGCCAAGGCTGCTGCTAAGGAAGCTGAAGCCAAGGTTGCTGTAGAAGTCGCTGCTGAGGCTGCCAAGGCCGAAGCCGCCGCTGCTAAGGCTGCTGCAAAGGTCGCCGCAAAAGCTGCTGCTGAAGCAAAGGCCGCTGAAGAAGCGCCTGCTGCTGAAGAAGCTCCGGTTGCTGAAGAAGCGCCTGCTGCTGAAGAAGCGCCGGTTGCTGAAGAAGCGCCTGCCGCTGCCGAAGCTCCGGCTGCTGCTGAAGAAGCGCCTGCTGAATAAAAGAAACGTCCCGGCCGTGCGCTGTGAAGTTCATATAGATGCGATTTCGCTGCTTCGGTTGCCATGCGGCTCCAGCGCAAGGCGGCAGTAGCGCGGTTGGAGTTTGGGGTAGAACTGACTTGAAAAGTCTAATTGAAATTTTGGTAAAGGCACTCGTGGACAATCCGGATGCTGTGAATGTTGAGGAAATCGACGAAGGCGCATCGGTGACTTATGAAGTTACGGTAGACACAGAAGACCTCGGCAAGATCATTGGCAAGCAGGGCAGAGTTGCAAACGCGCTTAGAACCGTGGCCAAAGCGGCTGCGATCAAGGATCATAAAAACGTGTTTGTAAAGATCCTGCCGTAATTATGCCTTTAAGCGAGAGAGATATACTTATTGGCAAGATTGTTGCGCCTTTTGGCATTCGGGGCGAGGTTAAGGTGGCTATTCACACTGACTTTCCCGAGCGCATGGTTGCGGGAAGGGAATTGACTGTTATCAAACCTGATGGTTCTCGCTTTCCAAGCCGTATTGATAAGAGCACTCCGAACAAAGGCGGTTTGACGCTTAAGTTCAAGGGTGTGGAAACTCGCAATGATGCCGAGGAGCTTAGAGGGGCGGAAATCGTTATTGACGAATCCGAACTTGCTGAGCTGCCGGATGATAATTTCTATGTTTTCGACCTGATGGGTATGAAAGTGATTACCGATGATGGTCGAGAGCAGGGAGAAGTCACCGAGGTTTTGCTGGGTGGCGCCAATGACGTTTATGTTACCAGCGCCGGCCTGTGCATTCCTGCGATAAAAGACGTAGTTGCCAAGGTTGATGTTGCAAATAAATTGATGACTATACACCCGGTTCCCGGGCTTCTTGCGGAAGATAAGTAGGTGAGGGGGCAACCTCTCGACAATAGATATGAGATTTGAAATATTAACCACGCTTCCGCAGATGATTGAAGCCTATGTTGGGGAGAGCATCCTCGGGCGGGCCATTAAGAAAGGCGTTATCGAGGTTGAGGCGGTCAATATTCGTGATTTTACGGATGACCGCCACCTTACCACGGATGACGCGCCCTTTGGCGGCGGACCGGGGATGGTTATGAAGTGCGAACCCGTTTTTAAGGCGGTGGAAGCGCTGAATGCTCGGCGAAATGGCGCAAAGCCGAGAGTTTTGCTGATGACTCCGCAGGGCAGGCGATTCGACCAAAAAATGGCTGAGGAACTTGCTCGGGAAAACTGCGTAATTATAATATGCGGGCGTTATGAAGGCGTTGATGAACGCATTTGCGAGCAACTGGTGACCGACGAAGTTTCGATTGGAGACTACGTGCTCACCGGCGGTGAATTGGCTGCGCTGGTTATAACAGACGCAGTGGCGAGGTTGTTGGCCGGTGTTTTGGGAGACGAATCATCGCCAGAATCTGAATCGTTTTCAAGCGGATTGCTCGAATATCCGCAGTATACACGTCCGGCGGATTTCCTTGGAAGTCGAGTGCCGGAGATATTGCTTTCGGGCAACCATGCTGAAATAGATAAATGGCGGCGTAAGCAGGCGATTATCAGGACGTTTAAGAAACGTCCCGATTTGCTTCAAAATGCGCCGCTCGACGAGAAAGACAAACGATACCTGCGTGAATTGCAGGCAAACGAAGTTGATGAACCGAAGTCGACGACGGACTGATGACCGTGAGAGTCGACCGTTCTTTAGGAGGACCCAAGTGCAGATCATTGAACAGATTGAGTTCGAACAGTTGAGAACCGATACTCCCGTTTTCGGACCGGGCGACACCGTTAAGGTTCATTGCCGCGTTATCGAAGGCGGTAAAGAGCGCATTCAGATCTTTGAGGGCGTAGTCATCGCCAAGAAAGATGGCGGCCTGAGGTCGGCTTTCACCGTGCGAAAGCTTTCTCATGGCGTAGGCGTTGAGCGCACATTTATGCTTCATTCACCGCGCATTGCGAAGATTGATGTTGAGCGAAGGGGCGCTGTTCGCAGAGCTAAACTTTATTACCTGAGAGGTAAGATCGGTAAGGCTGCTAAGATCAAGGAACGCCAAGATAGCCGCAGATGAGAGCAATAACCGAACGGCTCGCTAACCTTAGCACAATTCAGGTTATCATAATTGTTGTCATATTGGCTGCAATTCGCTTTCTGTTGCCCAGGTTTTGGAAGCAGCCTGCGGCGAAGTCTATAGCGGAAATTGCCGAGTCTTTGGCTGTGGCCATGGCTTTGGTATTCTTGCTGATCAGGCCGTTTTTGGTGCAGTCATTTTACATTCCGTCTTTGTCGATGTATCCGACCTTGCTTGAAAACGACCAGATTCTGGTCAATAAACTTGTATATCGGATACGCGAGCCAAAGCTGCATGAAGTAGTTGTTTTCAAGGCTCCTTATTGGGCAGATACTAAAATGATGAGGCAGGCCGAAGCTGAAGCTGATCTTAAGGGGCTTCAGGGTAAGGCACGCGCCCAATATATCAAGAATGCTTGTTTGCCGGAAAAGGACTACATCAAACGGGTGATCGGAGTGCCGGGTGATATTGTATATATCACCAAGGCTTATGTGCTTATCGACAATGCCGAGTATAATCGCGAGGGGCTAAAGACTCTCTTGCCTGCGTCTGGAGGCATTACTTCCGTCAAGTTGCTGAAAGATGGCGTCCTGGTGGATGATCACAAGATAACTATACCAGAGATTGCGGCAGCTATTGGCAACCCGAAGACCAAGATCAAGATATTTCCGGGAACGGTGTATATAAACGGCAGGCCTTTGAAGGAACCTTACACTGCCGAAGACCCTGATCTGCCGTATCCGAATTTGGACGGCCGGGAGGACCAGCGGACGCCTGAGCGTGATCTCAAGTATGTAGTTGAATACAAGGGCCACAAGGCTATTAAGATACCGCCGGGCAAGTTGCTGATGATGGGCGATAATCGCAATAATTCCCATGACGCCAGGTTCTGGGGCCTTTTGGACAGAGACAGGGTCCTTGGCAAGGCAATGTGTATCTTCTGGCCACTCAACCGCATACGAATTGTTCGCTAATATGCTTGGATCGGCAGAATAACATGACTGATTGGACCTTTGAAGAACAGGCCAGGGCTGATGGTTACGGCGTTATTGCCGGGATGGATGAAGCTGGCCGTGGTCCGCTGGCTGGGCCGGTTGTGGCTGCAGCTGTTATTCTGCCAATGGACTTTGACCCGACCGGTGTGCGTGATTCAAAAATGATGACCGCAGCCGCTCGCGAAAAGATGTTTGCGAGAATCACCTCAGAAGCTTTGGCTTACGGGGTTGGGATTATAGGCCCGGAAGTTATAGACGAAATAAATATACTTCGCGCAACGCATCGCGCAATGAGAGCGGCGCTCAATGATTTGGGCGTCGTTTTTGATTTTATCCTCGTAGACGGGCGCGCCGTGCCTGAGCTTCCAAAGCCATCGCGCGCGATTGTTAAGGGAGATTCCAAGAGCGTTTCCATAGCCGCCGCCTCAATAATCGCAAAGGTCACGCGTGACCGTATTATGGTTGAAATTGACGGGCTTTACCCCGAATATGGTTTCGCAGGGCATAAGGGATATGGCAGTAAACTGCACTTGGAAGCCATTAATCGCCTTGGGCCGTGCCCATGCCACCGCAAGTCTTTCTCGCCGATAGCCGAAAGGAAAGCCAATTGCCAACTCCCCGGTCTCGATTAGGGCAAAGCGCCGAAATCGCCGCTGCAGCCGAACTGGGCAAGCTTGGCTATAGAATTGTGGCATCCAATTATCGCTGCAGGCAGGGCGAGATCGATCTGATAGCGAATCACGAAGGCTCTCTGGTGTTTGTGGAAGTGCGATGCAAAAGCTCAAATGACTACGGCACCCCTGCCGAGTCTGTCAGCGCAGGCAAGCAGCGCAAGCTAATAACGACAGCCCAGCATTACCTCGCCGAAAATGATCTCTGGGACACCCCATGCCGCTTTGATGTGGTGGAAGTTACTCAGATAGACGGCAAACTCCACATTTCAGACGTCATCAAAAACGCCTTTTCCGCCTAAAAATTCCGTAATAGATTTACTGCACAAAACGAACTCCCTGCTGAGCGTGAATTGAGCGTGAGTTCGTTTCGAGCGGAAAGCTGAAATTTGACAGTAAAAAGTCTGGAATGAACTGGATGCGGCTCAGTTCTGAATTATGAATTGTGGAATGAACGGGCTGGATTGCAAATCCGCCCGAACAGAGCATGACGAAGTTGCGCTCCTCAAATTCTGAAATACCAAAAACAATTATACCGACTTATAGGCGGAGAATTAGCTGTCTGTAAGTTTGTTCAGTAGGCGGTCGACATCTACGAATTCACTCACTAATGTCTCGGCGACACGGATCTTTTCAGAGTCACCTGGTCTTATCTTCACTATGATCTTCGCGATTTTTGAGGCGACTGTATAGGTGTCTTCCTTAAACATCATCACAGGAATTGGGGTCTTTGCAATCAGGTCAATTATGCTGGGCTGGGGCGGAGTTTCGCCGGTAAGTATCATACCTGCAAGGCATTGTTGAGTTGAATCTCCCATCGTGCATGTGTAAATCGCAGCCAGAATCAGGTCTTCTCGTGTGCCAGGGGTAATGATGAGTGCATCTGAGTTAAAATACTCCGACGCCTGGTCGGGCGGCATCGCACCGATCACCGTCTTGCCCACGATGTTATGCATGCCGTCGGTGTTGTTCAAGAGTTCGCCTTCGATGTCCTCAAGGATTTGGCCCATGGTAGGGTTGGAGAGCATAGGCTTATAGGGCATTACGCCGAGAACATCAATGTCTTTTCTTGCGAGGCCCCGTGTTACATAGTCTTTAATTTTGTCATATTTGGCCTCATCGACCTTGTTTATTATAACACCTAAAATAGGCACTCCCGCTGCGTCGAACATGGCCTTGTTAAGCATGATCTCGTCGATAGGCCGGCCGATTCCGCCGGATGCAACTATCAAGGCCTTGCATCCCAGCAGAAAGGCAACATCCCCGTTGGGCATATCGAATACCGATCCCACTCCCGCATGCCCCGTTCCCTCAACCACCACAATATCGCTTGTGGCTGCAATCCGCTCATAGCTTGTGGTGATTAAGTTGACCAGCTTCTCGCGGTTTGGGTTATCGATGTATTTCTCAGTGAAATGGCGGGGAACTGCAATCGGGGACATGTCAGTAATAGCCCCCTCAAGGTTATACACCAGCTTCACAAGCAGGGAATCCTCGTCAATCTTATGACCCTTTATCTCCACATACCGCTGCCCCACCGGTTTAATATATCCAACCCTGTCTATCCGTTTCTTAAGCGCGGATATCAGACCGAGGCAGGTAATGGTCTTTCCATCGTTTTGTCTTGTGGCTCCTACGTAGATATTCATGTCGCTGGGCACTCCATTTCACTATTCAAACAGCATATTATAGCAGTTTAAGATAAAATTGGATATAAGAAGAATTGGACAACAAGTTATGAATTGGGAAGGGACGGGCTGGATTGCAATTCCGCCCGAACAATTGTTACTTCAATTTAGTTTCCCAGAATTTGGCAGTTTGACTCATTTTGTTCGGCACATAAGCATTGAAGTTGTTTGAAGTTATTTCGGGAAACCCCTTTCCCGAAACCCCACGCTACACAAATAAACCCTCAACCCCAACCTCATCCCCTTCATTCCATTCAGTGTCTCAGTGGTTCAGGAGCTCAAAAACCCGCCGTCCCTTCCACAATTCATAATTCATAATTCAAAACTCTGGCGCAGCCTTTTCCCTTCGCGCAAGGCTCCATTTTAGCAATGGCGGGGTGATCATGGTTGTTATCACAACCATAATAACTACAGCGGAAAACGTATTCTGATTAACGATCTTTTGGCCATCGATAACCAGCGACGCGCCGATTGAAGCGAATATGAGGCCGACCTCTCCCCTTGGAATCATTCCGATCCCAACAGTGAGTCTATCCAGTCCCTTCTGCATTACGCCGAGTCCGCAGATTTGCTTGCCAAGTATGGCAGCTAAAGTAAGAACCCCTGCAAAGGCCAGCACGGATAGATTGGCAAATGTTGCAAGGCTTACTTCGGAACCCATTCTGATGAAGAATATGGGAACAAGCAGCGCACCCAGCGGCCTGATCAACTCTTCAATGGAACGCTCGCCTGCGTCTGACAATGACCTCCAATGCACTTCGTCTAAGATTAGCCCCGCAGCGAACGCGCCAACGATTGGCGCGATTCCCAAACGGGAAGATAGGTATGCAAACCCGAAGCATATAGTCAGGGCCGTCGTGAGAAGCAAATCGGCCGCCTTGAGGCGTGATGTAAATTGGAACACTCTTGGGGCAAGCCATCTGCCGATAACAATCGCGCCAACTAAGAACAGCGCCGCCTTAGCCACAATTATCAGAATTGCAATGGAAGAGATCGCAGCCCCGCCTGAGAGGCTTTTGATTATCCCGCTGATGACCGCCAAAATGATCAAACCTTGCACATCGTCGATCACTGCTGCTCCGAGAATAATTCTTGCCTCGGGAGTCTGGATTCGTCCCAGGTCGCGGAGCACTCTGGCGGTGATGCCCACACTTGTTGCACAAAGGATTGCTCCGATAAAAATATGCACATATATAGTTTCACTTGGCAGGAAAACGGCGGCCACTCCCCATCCGAGGAAAAACGGGGCTATGATACCGAGGGTTGCTACAGCTAGCGAAGATGGTCCTACCTTTATCATCTTTGCCAAATCGGATTCCAGCCCCACCTGAAACAGCAGAAACATCACTCCGATCTCTGAGAGCATTTTGATGTTGGGGTCGCTTTTTATGAAATCCAGACCGTGAAAGCCCGTGAGATATAGATTGCCAACTATTATTCCAAAAACAAGCTCGCCAAGCACTGCCGGTTGGCCGATTCTTGCGAAAAGATCGCCTCCGATTTTGGCTGCAATTAGAATTACAACTAACCCCAGGAGCAGCGATGAAAAATCCATTGAACCATGCCCTGAAGATGTGCCTGCTGCCATCGCCGCGCAGCATAGCGCAGCGAGTATAGCGAGAATCATCAGGTTTGTGCGTCTGAAATTACGAGTAATCATCAGGTGTCCTATCGGGTTTGCTCTTTGGATTTTACTTAGACATTATACGCTTGGTCTCCTTCAGATTTCCCCCAATAAGTTTGCGATTAACGCGGTGTTGCAGCTAATTACTGGGTTTTGCGATAAAATTCTTCAGTAAACCCTCTACCATTATAAGCAAGTTCCCGATATAATAATCTGTAGTATACTGTTTTACAGTTTGCATGGAGGCGACGAATGCCAATAAGGCTCGGAAGAGACGTCATTGAGCGTTGGTATAAAAACCCAATTATAACGCTTGAGAATGTTCCATTTCCCTGTAATACGGTCTTTAACGCGGCCGCAACAAAAATGGGAGACGAGTATATTCTTTTGCTGCGCGTGGAAGACTTGGCCGGACGTTCAGTTTTTGCGCTGGCCAGGAGCGATGATGGTTACCATTTCAGCGTTGACCCGCAACCGGTAATGGAACCATCTAAGGAAGAGCCGTTCCGCTCCTATGAGCGCCGCGGTATAGAAGACCCCAGGATTACTTTCCTTGAGGGCGAATATTACATAATGTACACTGCCTCCTCTCGTTATGGAGCGAGGTTGGCGTTATGTAAGACTCAGGATTTCAAAACATTCGAACGCTTAGGATTGATCTCTGAGCCGGAAAACAAAGATGGATGTTTGCTCCCACGCAAGATTAACGGCAGATACGTGCGTTTGGATAGGCCTTATGGCGGCGGAATTGGAAATATCTGGATTTCGTATTCAGATGATCTCCTTCACTGGGGCGATTCAGAGGTCATTATGACCACTCGAGGCGGATTCTGGGATGCGGACCGCATCGGCGCAGGTGCGCCTCCCATTGAAACCGAGCACGGCTGGCTTGTGATTTACCATGGCGTAAAGAACACCAGCGCGGGTCCTATCTATAGAATGGGAGCTGCTCTGCTTGATTTGGATAATCCGTCCAAGGTGCTGTGCAGAAGCGCTGTGCCTATCTTGAACCCTAGAGAATACTATGAGCGAGTGGGCGATGTGGGTAATGTGGTTTTCTCCTGCGGCGCGATTCTGGAGGATGGCGGCAAGCTGAAGATTTACTATGGCGCTGCGGATACTTGTATCTGTCTGGGATTTGCGGACATCAATCACCTTATTGATAGGTGTTGGCTGTCTCCTGAAGGCGAAGATATCGAATAATAAAGAGATTAGTTGCTTCGGTATCCTGATGCCGAAGCCTACCGCGCATCGTGAATAATACGGGCTGGAATGTGTTGACATTGCTGATGCGGTTTTGTTGTATGCTGATGTAATGAAAATGTAGTGGCCTCCTTGCGTAGCATGCGCTACAATGGAGTTAGTTAAGACCCAAAGGAGGCCATGAACATGATATACGTTGGAATTGATGTACACAAGAAAAGTTTGCAAACGTGCGTA
>JAPLCU010000059.1 GCA_026392045.1 Armatimonadota bacterium | reverse complement strand
GTGCGCGAGTTTGCAGCAAGAAAGTAAGCGTTTCCCATTTGAAGAGTGACAAGCGCTAACGTCATACCGACCAACAACGTCACGATTGCCAGTATGTAAGCGGCCCCACGTTGCTTCGGCATCAGGATGCCGCGCTTCGGCAACGGGCACCCCTTGATTTCGTGCTTCGAGAGCCTCAGCATGTCGAAGTGGAGCCTCTGTTCCCTATTCCCTGTTCCCTGTTCCCTAATCAATGGGTGAGTATTCATCAGTTGTGATTATCCTTCGAGAGCCTCAGGATGGCTCAGGATGGCTCAGCATGCTCTACTGTGGTCCGTTGTTCATTAAGCAGACCGTAGCGCTTTGGGTCATCTGCTTCTGGCTGTTCGACACCTTGTTGATTGTGTAGCTCGAAGTTATGGTCATCGTGATGCTAGAGCGCATCCTGCCGGTATTCTGCGTGAACGCAATCGCGCTGATTGGGGTAATCTTGCCTACGTTATTGGCATACATACTCCAGGGTTGATTTGGGGTAATACTGGAAGGCACTCCGGGCGAATTAGTCAATCCGCTCCAAAGAATGTTACCAGACCGCCCATAGCTGCCCGTGGAATCCGACAGGTAGAATATTATCCAGACCCCGCTTCGATATTGGAGCTCATCTCCAGAAGGAAATGGAACATAGATCACGTTGCCCATTTCTACGGAAAGCGCATCTCCGGCGCCCATCTGGCTGACACTTTGCCCATCGGCAGGGAGATTGATGGCAAGGACATCATCCCGAAAGCCTTCGGGACCAAATCTATTAATTACAATTGCTCTCACTCCCTGCGATATGTAGTCGCCCATCGTCCGGCACGCCAGGCTAGTGGCATCGAGCGCCGCACCTTCTCCCTGCGCTCGTTCCCATTCTCGGCTAATAGCGAAGTATATCCCGCATAAGCTGGACAACACTATCGCTATGACGCCAATCACCACAGTAAGCTCTATAAGAGTCATGCCTCGGCGATTATTAGTCATACCGAAACGTGCGTCCCGAAAGCTTTCGGGACGATCATAGTTTACGGGCTTCATCAGAGATTCGCCCGAACATATTTCCCCTCGGCGATTTCTAATAATAATTCGTAATGAGTGTTTCATAGGTCAATTTGCGCGTTGTTTGGCCATCCGGCCAACTGACCGTCGCGCTCACAAGAACGAGTTCTTGATCTGTGGCGGTCGGATAAGGTGATACAACCACCGCTATCACGTTAGGAGTGGGCAACGATGGGTCCGAACTATTAGGCGGCGCTATGATCGAATCCCATTGACGCGAGCGCAGTTCCTCAATACAAGACTGCGCCGCATTCGCTGCGATATTCAAATACAGCGCATTGCGCGCTGCACTGCGCGCACCCTGCATAGCGCTAAGAATAGCCAGCAGTGCAATCGAGAGAATGACGACAGAACACAACACTTCGACAAGCGTGAATCCGCTGCGCCGCCGTCTTCTCTCAATTGCTATAAAGTCCATAGTCTTACCAGCTGCTGTAAGCTGTACCATCAAGTGCATTGCCGACCGCACTGCTCACGACTGTTCCGGTAGTCTTTGTGTAAGTATATGCATTCCCTGAGACGGGATCTAAGACCGGATTGGTCGGGGTGGCCTGCAGGTAAGGGCCATGCCAATTGGCAGCGGTCAGCGCTACGTCAGCGGTTCCGTTGTTGCCCTGGGCAGGCGCTGGTGCAGCAGACAACTCATTCAACGTCACAGGATATAGCCCGGTGTCAGTCTTGTAGATTGTGATGGCGTTCCTGATGAGCTTGAGGTTGCTCTTAAGCGCTGCTTCCCTACTTCTCGCGCCAGAGTCCATGAACTTAGGCAGCACTATGGCCGCCAATATAGCCAGGACTACTATCACCACCAGAAGCTCCACTAGAGTAAAGCCCCCATTTCGACGTTTGCTTCGGTATCCTGATGCCGAAGATTCACTAATACATTGCATTGCTGTTGTTGTCCTCCATCTTGTGATATAGTCGACTATCGCCATATCCTATTTCACTCCGCCGACCAGGGAGTAAATTGGTACAATCACTGAGATCGCAATAAAGCCGACTATCACAGCTAAAAGCACAATCATAATCGGTTCTATTATCGTAGTTAAAGACTTTATCTTGGCGTCTGTCTCACGCTCATACATTATGCATATATGGTTCAGCATCGCCGGAAGCTCCCCAGTCTTTTCGCCACTGGCAACCATTTGCAGCACAAGCGGCGGGAATACCCCCGAAACCTTCAGCGATTGAGACACGGTGTTACCATCCGCGACATCAGTCCTGGCTCTCAGGAGAGCTTCTTTCACTATTTCATTATTGGCAGCCGCAGCAGATATCTCTAGGGTCTGCACCATTGGAATTCCACTAGAAAGCAAAGTGGACATAGACGCTATCACCCGGTTCAGCACCACCTTCTTGACGATATCTCCCAGCATCGGCAGACCAAGCGCCATCTTGTCAATACTGCGTCGCCCACGCGTGCTCGCAGCATACCTGCGCAGCATATAGTAAGCCGCAGCCCCTCCGATAAGAATCAAATACCAGTAAGTTGTAATTGCATGACTCGTGCCAATAAGCAGCTTGGTTGTCCACGGCAACTTCGCGCCCATATGCTCGAAGAGCATCACAAAGCGCGGCAATATGAATGTTGACATCACTATAACGGTGATAAAGCTTATGACCACGATAACCATAGGATAAGCCAGTGCAGACTTCACACGTCTCTTGATCTCCGCCCCTGACTCCATGTGA
>JAPLCU010000066.1 GCA_026392045.1 Armatimonadota bacterium | reverse complement strand
CGACCTGATTACAGCTTGCATTTCACGCAATGGAGGTGTTCCAAAATGAGTGTAAATATTGCGCCAGCCCATGTCAAAACAGACTCCGTATTTCGCGACCAATCGATGGACCTGCGATCATCGAAGCGGATGCTGACACAGCGTTTCCGAAAACACTGGAGACGCAATTCCGGAGGTGATGAACTGCCGGATACTCTTAATAACGAATCTGACGTCCGCCTGAACAAACCTGTTCGTAATTCCTGCCAGTCTCGCCGCCATACAAAATGCACACCTGAATTGACCAAGCAATTCTGCCGCTATTTGAGAGAGATAGCGACTATCGAGAGGGCTTGCCAGTTGTGCGGAATAGACAGGAAATCATACTACACCTGGATGAAACGAGGTGAAATTGAATCAGCCCGCACCGAGGCTGCAACCATGCATCGCTGGGCAGATCAAGTCGAAGAGCCATTTCTGGACTTCTATGCCTCTATCAAATATACATCAGCCTGGGTCGAATTCGAATTGGTGTCTCGTGTAGGCGAACTTGCACCAAGGTGGATTCTTGAGCATCGATGGCCAGAGCGCTGGGGTCATCGTGCAGTCCGCAAACATTCGGGGGAATTACTCGGCGAAGACCATTCCTCTGAAACGGAATATACAGGTTAAGGCGATAACTCTGAGGATGAATTCTGTAAGATGATCCGACGCCAGCTTGATGGAACCGCAGATTAACAAATCCGTCAAAAACGAGTATTAACAGCCTTTTTGCGTTGCCTTGTCCTATTAATTGACGTAACACCGCCTCTTTTACGCATAAACCCTCGATTTTCGCAATCTCAATAGTGTCTGCATGTGGTCTGGCAATCGACAGAATGAAGACAAACCGCAATCCCGCCAAAACAGTGGTCAATGTGGCGCACATATAGTAACGCGCAGGCGATAACTGTGACGAACGAGGCCACATCTGCAATTGCAGTACCAATGCTGTGACTGCATTTCACAGAAATGTAAGCGTTCATGTGGATATATTAGCTGCACTGATCCACTGATTGAGAAATGACCTCAAATGAATGCCCAAACCATTGGATTAACCGAGCGCAGGTGTGGTACTATCCTGATAACGGAACGTTATGAGGAGGATATCATGCCAAAGAATCTCGAGACACCAAGCACACGAATCTCGATCTCGGCAGAAGACTACATCCAGGAATCCAAAGCGGAGCGCACACGCGCAGCGTACAAGCGCGATTGGAGACTATTCGCTGAATGGTGCATAGTCAATGGACGCGAAGCTTTGCCAGCGTCACCCGAAACTGTTGCTCTGTATCTAACCGATATGGCGGCGGTGCTCAAGCCTATAACACTTGGCAGAAGACTTGCTTCTATCTCTGTCATGCACCAGAATGAACAGCATGACTCGCCAACTGGAAATATCGTTGTGCGCAACACCCTGACAGGAATAAAGCGGCACTACGGCACAGCACAAACACGAAAGGCGCCGATTCGTGCACCGCAGCTTCGACGCGCTGTAGACGCGATGCCTGATGACACAAGAGGTCTCCGAGACAAGGCAATTCTTCTAGTAGGCTATATCGGGGCGTTGCGACGCTCGGAGGTTGTTGCTATCGACTTCGAGGATATTGTGTTCGTAGACCAAGGTATGCGCCTCAAAATACGCCGCAGCAAGACGGACCAGGATGGTCGAGGAGTCACGATGGGAATTGGCTATGGAGAGCAAGCTTCAACGTGTCCTGTCAGAGCGTTGCGAGCTTGGATTGAGGCTGCTGGAATCACCTCTGGACCAGTATTTAGGCCAGTCAACCGCGTTGGGATTGTGAAACCAACGCGGCTGGACGACAAAGAGGTGGCACTCATCATCAAAGATATCGCTGACAAAATCGGCATCAATCCTGACACAGTGTCAGGCCACTCACTGCGCGCAGGTTTTATTACAGATCAGTATTCAGTTGGAACCGCCGAGGCCGTAATCATGGACAGGTCTCGTCACAAAAGCCATGCCGTAATGAGTAACTATCGGCGAGAGGCGAGTCTGTTTGCTTTTAATTACACGGGCGTTGCGGGACTGTGAATGGCTCTGCTGAGTTTGGAACATAAAGATTGGCAGAACGCGGACGTTCCTATTGTGTTGGCACTCGGCTTCAGATTAGTACAATAGTGCGGACAATACCGTGGACTCCAGAACCACGTCCATGTTAGTTTTGGAAGATGCTCAGCCTGGACAGGAACAAGTGGTGTGCGCATTACAGAGGGAATAGGCTCCACAATGCCGAACATATATATTGACTGGCGGCTACATTCGAAGATGCATTGTCCAAGCACAGTCCAGTCTTCAGCACCAGCAACGACTGTAGCCTAAAGGACAGTCATTACCATTATCCGAGTGCTCGGCCTGTAAGTTGCGCCGCCGATGAGGATGAGCATTTACTGATTGTGCAGGAGCTTGCTTATAGCTGCCAATATCTGAAATCTGTCAGACGGACAAGTTCTGGACTTAGACATCTTTAATTATGCAGTCAAGAGGTGATAATAATGGCTCGGCAATACGGTGAAGATCAGGCTCAGATAGTCCCTGCTGAGGCTGACTGGTTTAGGGTGTGGTTTGAAGAATTAGCGAAGCGCCCGAGGTCGCTCAGCATAGACATTGGCAACTTGGAGGCCGGAGGAAACATTTCGGTTGTCATTCACTTAGATGAAGACAACCTTTCGGACACTGATTACGATTTTGATAAAATCCGTGATGCTGGTTGTGAGCTTCCTCGATGTATTATCAGGGAGGTATTAACCAAAGATACTGCTAGACGTCTGGAGACCGCCTACATGGTGATTAATAAGCATCATGATGTGAATCTTGAATACAGCTTGGGATACATAATTTTTGTCTGGCAAATTAGCGTGGGTTACATAAGTGCCAAGAATGGCGGTCCGTGGCTTATGTGCGGACCGGTCGTAAAAGATGAGGCGAATTTCAGAAAGTTATACCCCATACTTAAAGACAGGCCCGCCATCACTCTTGATGTTCTTTTGTCTTTCTGGGAGGATTATGGTCTGAGGCATTGTGATTTCATGAAGCGTAGCGATGACTACGGTCTTTACGACTTCAGAAAGATTCCTCCCATCTGGATAGATTTACACGAATACAAGGAGATTATTGATAGCGCAAAACCACCATCCCGTAGGAATATATCTGTGGATGCAAACATCGCTCCATTTGTCGAGGTTCTACAGCAACTTTACGCAGTAGGGAAGCAGACAATCGGAACGATCAATCTCAGCTTCAGTCAGGGCTACAGTGAAGGCCAAGAGGGACCAGACTTGACGGAAACTCAAAAACCTACTCTTGAGAACTCCCTTAGCAGTCCAATTGATCCGAATGAAAAGATTTTCTGCAATTATGGAGCCACTTGGCTTGTCAGCTATGATGGTATTCGCAAAACCGTGCCAAATAAAGCAGGAATGCACTATATAGAGTATTTACTCACCAATCCGAATAAAGATATGGATGTGCTAAAGCTTGCAAATATAGTTAATAGGATCACTGCTACAGGCCATCCAATGTGTAGTCAGATGACCTCCGAGCAACTTAATGAAGAGGGTTTGAGCATTTGTAACGATTTTCACGACCAGGTAACGGACAAAGCTGCAATGATACATATTCACAAAGAGACAATCGTCAAATTGGGCATGGCTTGGCGGCGCAAAGATTTCGACGATGTCGCTAAACTCACGGGTGATATAGAGTACATTGATGACCAAATCAAGAAATGCCGTGGTCTTGGTGGAAGCTCCAAAAAGAATACTGCGGCAGAAAAGCCACGGGTAAATATCCAGAAAGCCATTAAAAGCGCATGTGACGAAATCAAGAAAGTGCACAAGCCACTCTACCACCACTTGAAATCCTGCATCAGGACCGGATACATTCTCAAGTATGAACCAGGTCAAAAGGTCAGGTGGGACAACTAACCTCTCAGATTCCCCACCAGATAGTTCTATCATCCGCAAGACTCTACTTAGTTATCTTTATGTTCTTCTCCACTATTACGGAAGTGTGCCGCGAAACTCCACATTGTGAACAGGAAATTCACGCCATGTAATTGAGCAGTTCAGCCCGGCGCTGACTAGAACTAGCTTGACCACCCTGTGATTGGGTGTTGAGTGATCCCCGAGACAGCCTTGCCGGGCCAGCTTCTCGGGGATTTTCTATTGTAATGCGTTCAAACGGAGATGACGAAAGATATGGAGCACAAGCAGAACGAAGGCACAATGTTAAACAAGCTCGCACCAAACATCCAGCAGGTCGCACAAGTCCTTGCCACAGCAATCCTGCGGTTAAAGCTTAGAGAGCTGAACGGACAGCGCGAGGCTGTGTTCAACGCAGGAGCTGCCGTTGCTGCCCAAAACAGCCCAATCTCTAATTGAGAACTTGATTTTGTTTGGTTTTTGAGTGATGAATGGTGGTCAGGGAACCTAAACAAGGAGAGAAAATGAGCGAATCGATAATCAAACAAATCAGCAACCTGAAGACCATGAGTATGGAAGAACTCAGGGCATTCTATGTGACGCTGCATGGCATCAAGCCATTGGTCTACAACAAGGACCACCTTATCAAGCGACTGGCGCATCGGCTTCAAGAAATAGAATTCGGCGGCATTAGCGAGCGTGTTATGAATAGGCTGGATGATGCACTTGCTGAGCACGGCTATGATGAGAATGCTATGCAGACTAAGAGGCGTCGTAGCAGGCTCACGCCGTTGAAGAACCAGCCAATCATCGGTTCTCTGTTCATCCGCGACTGGAATGGCAATCGCTATCAGGTGACAGCAATTGGCGGTGGCTTTGAATACGATGGAAAGAGATATCGCTCACTGACCGCCGTTGCAGGAGCTATTACTGGTCAGCATATTAGCGGAAGGAAATTCTTTGGACTTGATAAGCGGAGGAGTTACAAATGATAACAAAGGAGCAACCGGCGGTTCGGACCTTGCGGTGTGCCATCTACACGAGGAAATCGACCGATAAAAATTTGGAAACCGATTACAACAGTTTGGATGCGCAGAGGGAAGTTTGTGAGGCCTATATAGCTAGCCAGCGACATGAGGGCTGGATTTGCCTGCCTGAGCTGTATGACGACGGCGGCTTCAGCGGCGGAAATATGGAACGTCCTGCTATGCAGCAGATTATTAGGGATATTGAAATCGGATTAATCGATGCGGTTGTCGTTTATAAGATCGATAGGATTAGTCGTTCTTTGTTTGATTTTGCCAAGCTGATGGAGATGTTTGAGAAATATAATGTCGCATTCACCTCGATTACGCAGCAATTTAGCACCGGGACTGCCATGGGGCGCCTCACGCTAAATGTACTTTTGAGCTTTGCAGAGTTTGAACGTGCAATTGGAACTGAGCGAGTTAGGGACAAAATAGCTGGCGCGAAAAAGCGAGGTAAATACCTCGGTGGCACGCCAGCCTATAGCTATGATATAGATTATACTAACAAGCGACTCGTGGTCAATCCAGTTGAAGCCAAAACGGTACGCTGGATATTCAGGCAATATACCGAAACTGGATCACTGATGGGCATCGCCAAGGAACTTAACGCTAAGGGTATCACGACAAAAAGCTGGACAACAAAAAACGGCACCTGTCACCGTGGCAGTCCGTGGACAAATCAGCACATTTACCGAGCACTGAACAACAAGACTTATCTGGGGCTTGTCGAACACAACGGCGAGACGTATTCGGGAGAACATGAAGCGATCATTTCCCAGAGGCTTTGGGATGACGTTCAGAGCCTGTTCGCCAGCAGCACTGGTCGCAAGCGTGGTCAGCAGACGCATGAAACCAAGGCGCTGTTGCGCGGCATTATTAAGTGCGGCCACTGCGGCACCGCAATGAAGCCGACATATTCTCGGGGGCGGCACAAAGACCGGATTTACCGCTACTACGTCTGCCAGTCAGCGTCAAAGCGTGGTTACGACTCCTGTCCAGTCCGAAGCATCCCATCCGGTGAGATTGAAACTGCTGTGCTGGAGCAGCTCAGAGCCATTCTAAAGACGCCTGAGATGATAGCTCAGACCTACCGCGCGGCCAAAAACATGACCGCTGAGCGCGACAATGAGTTCGAGGGTATTGGCGTTACCGAGACCGAAGTTGCCGCACTTCTGAAGCAGCTTGATCCTGTTTGGGACCAGCTGTTCCCAGCCGAGCAGCAAAGGATTTTCAAGGCGCTCGTGGACAAAGTGGTCGTTACTGAAAACGGCATAGACATAAGCCTATGCGCCGACGGCTTGTATTCCGTGGCGGCGGAACTTAAATAGGACGGAGATTATCAGATGCCAATGCAATTGATCGACACACCCAATGGTTCCAGGATTCACATCCCGATGAACCTCAAAAAGCGTTCCGGACGCAAGCAGATTATTGTGCCGGATTTGCATGGTTGCAGCAATCCTGAGTCTAAGTCGAATGCAGCCGTCAATTATCGAGATGCCATGGTCATCGCCATAGCGCGCGGTTTCCGATGGAAGAAATTGCTTGATGATGGCAAATATCAATCGATTAGCCACATGGCAGGCACGCTCGGTGTTGCGGCTCCATACATGTCCATGATAATTCGCCTGACGCTGCTCGCGCCGGACATCATCAAGGCAATTGTAGACGGTCGAGAGCCTGACGGCCTGTCCATTGAACGGCTGCGCAAGCCGATGCCGTTATTGTGGGAGGAGCAGTGGAATGCGCTAAAAACTCCGTAATCCATCATCAGGACGAATACGCGCCCGGTTAACTAAATGTACGAGGAGAATAACTATGAAAGGTAAGAAATATATACGTCCATTCAAGGCCTTCATCGGCTCAATCACACCTAATTGGTTGATGCGTCGAAAGGAGATCAGCCAAGGCGCAAAGCTATTATATGCTAGGCTCTGCCAATATGCCGGGCGTAGTGATTATGCGTTTCCACTTCAGAGAACGTTAGCTGATGAACTTGGGGTAAGTGTTACACAGATGTCAATAGCCGCCTCAACTAGACCATGCATGAACGGCATAACTATACCACTATTTTCTTGCATGGTTGCTGCCGAAAAGTTTGCATGATTTCCTTTTAAATGCTGGTTTTTCTTTCTTCTTCGGACTGGGTCACCCCCTT
>JAPLCU010000068.1 GCA_026392045.1 Armatimonadota bacterium | reverse complement strand
AAATCCTTTTACGGTCATCCACTTGCTATGTACGTCCAATCCGATGTATAACATGTTAGGCTTATCCTCCATTATTGTAGTGTATTTCCAAACCCTATTGTAACGGATTTGGTAAGCCGATTCCATGTTATTCGGGAAACCCTTTTCCCGAAAAGATAATTATAGCATACCGGAGAACTGAGGGAACTATAACACCTCCGTTAGTGTGGCTATAAAGCGCTCATTTTGAGCTTGTGTGCCGGTTGTGACCCTGATGTGGGTTGGGCAACCGAAGATATCGCCGGTACGCACGATCACGCCGCGCTTTAGCAGTTCGGTGAAGACCTCTTTTGAGTCTAGCCCGGTATCAATCCAGACAAAATTCGCCTGGGTGGGAGTGTAGCTAACGCCCAATCGCTGCAGTTCCTTATATAAGTAATCTTTGCCGGTTTTGTTCATCTCACGGCTGCGGGCGACCTGGTTCGGGTCCGCGAGGCTCGCGACTGCGGCTATCTGGGCGATGCTGTTCACATTAAATGGCATCCGCACCCTTTCCAGGGCGCTGATTATGTGCTTCGGCGCAATGCCATAGCCTATGCGAAGGCCTGCGAGGCCATAAATCTTAGAGAAAGTGCGAAGAATCAGCACGTTGCGGCCCTGTATGACCCACTCGATTGCTCGCGTATAGGCAGGATCGTCCACATATTCGTAATAAGCTTCGTCCAATAGCAAAATGCACTGCTCAGGAAGCCTATCCAAAACAGCCTCGACCTCGTCCGCCGATACTATTGTGCCTGACGGATTGTTTGGGTTAGTGATTACGAATATGCGTGTTCGTTCATTGACCTCACAGAGCATCGCGGTCAGGTCGTGTGTCCAATCCTTAAGCGGAACAGCGATGACCTTGGCGTCCATAATGGTGGCGGCTGTGCCGTATTCCGAAAACGTCGGGTCCGCCTGGATAATCTCGCTATCAGGGTCAAGATATGCCATCGCCAAATGGAATATGACCTCATCTCCGCCAGAACCGAATATGAGCATATCAGGCTCCACGCTCAAATGCTTTGCCATAGCGTTTCGAAGATCAAAGCACGACCCGTCCGGATAGAGCGACACACCATCCGCCGCTTGTTTGATAGCCTCAATGGCTATCGGCGATGCGCCAAGCGGGTTTTCATTGGACGCGAGCTTTATAATATCATCTATGCCAAGCTCCCGCTTTACCTCTTCAATAGGCTTTCCGGGCACATAAGGCTTAAGGTTCAAGATACACTTTCTGCAATTTAACATACGCTATGACCATCCCTTACAACTTTCTAACCTGAAAAGGATAGCATATTGGCGAAGGTTTGGCAAAGGCGCGGAGAAATAGGTGTCTTTGCAGAGCGATTATGTCCCATCTAGCTGCATAGGAAACATCTAACAAACTAAATATTCTCAGCTATTCTTCCAATCCTTCACAAACTCCGCCACGGCTTCCTGCCACGGCCTCGCATTGTCCCGGCCAAGGAGCTCCATTCTATAATGCCTGAGAACGGAATACTTGGGGCGTTTGGTTGGGGTGGGCCATTCGTCTGATTTGATTGGGACGACCTTCACATCGGTCTTTCCGGCCGTCTCAAGGATACACTTGGCAAAATCATACCAGGAGCACTCGCCCGCGTTTGTGTAATGATACACTCCATAAAGAGGCGAACCAACCAGCGAGACCAAAAATTCTGCGAGGTCCTTTGCATAGGTCGGCGACCCGTATTGATCGGCAACCACCTTGAGCTCGTCATGGGTTTCGGCGGATGTGAGGATTGATTTGGCGAAATTCTTGCCATGAGTATCAAAAAGCCAGCTCGTGCGCACCACATAATGCTTCCGGCAAAGCTCCCGCACCGCCATCTCGCCGGCAAGCTTGCTCGCCCCATAGACGTTTATCGGGTTGGTTTGGTCGAACTCGGTATAAGGCCGACCAGCCTCGCCATCGAACACATAATCCGTGCATATATACGCAATCGCGCAATCTATGCTCGCGCACGCCGCAGCGATGTTCCATGTGCCCACGGCATTTACCTTAAACGCCGCATCGTCCTCGCGTTCGCAGCCGTCCACATCGCTCATAGCCGCGCAATGGATAACCAAATCCGGCCGAGTGCGATTGATGGTATCGAAAACCGAGTTGGTATCAACGATATTCATGATCTCGCAGCCGTCGATTATGTCCGTCGGAATCACATGATGGCCCGCTCCAAGCGCCTCCACAACAAGGCTCCCAAGCATCCCACAAGCGCCAGTCACCAAAATCCGCATACCACACCCCCCCCGAAACTCAACATAGATTGCCTAATATCAGCATCATTATATTCGTATGAGGGAAGACGGTCAAGGCGAGGGGAGAGTTATGAGTTTTGAATTATGAGTTTTGAGTTGGGGAAGGGAAACGTATGACCGCAAAAAAAGGCCGGAGTTCACCCCTCCGGCCCAATAACTCAAAACTCAAACCTCAAAACTCACAACTTCCCTAAACCACTTTCACTTCCACAGTCTCAATAGCTGTGTTCCCAGCAGCATCGATTGCCTGCACTTCCAGCTTGTGGGAGCCTGGAGTGAGCACGCTTGTTGTAACGGTAAACGATTCGGATGGTGAGTCGAACACTCCGTCTTCGGGCGCTGCGGCCATCCAGTCGCCGCCGTCTATGCGATACTGCACGCCTGCGATGTCCACCAGTTTGCTCGAAGCATTACCGCCGATATTTGCAAGACCCGTACCCTTGACCTCAATACTCTTCTTTGCCAGAATAATCAGCTCCGGAGGAGTATTGCAGACTATTATCGGGTCTGATTCGGCCTTTTCGGTCAGCGCGCCTGTGGCGTTGCTGGTCTTGTCTGAGGCAACTACTTTGATGCAGTAAGCGCCATCTGGAAGCTTGGTTGTGTCCCAGTTATAGGTGGATGATGTGGAAGATTGCCCGGCTGCCGCGTTGGTTGTCGCATGGGCCGCCGCCACAGCGCCTTCCTGGCCTTCTAATATAATTTTCTTCATATCGTCCGGCACGTCAGTCGACTTTTCAAGCTCGCTCTTGACCTTTCCGGCGATCTCTTCGGTGGTCATATTCTTCTCTTCAGAAACAGAAGTAGCCCCGCCCATCAGCGCAGTCCAAGCTTTGCCGTCTTTGGAATAGAACACATCATAGGTGAGAGTGTCCTTATCCGGGTCGGAGCCGGTCCACTTGATCGACTTGCTGCCCGAAAGCGTTGACCCGCCAACAGGCTCAGTGAGGCTGATCTTCGGCTGCTGGTTCGGAGTCAAGTATGAGATTGTAACACCGGACACCGTGGGACTGACCTGTGATTTGGATGTTTTGAGCGCAACTCGATATTGAATATATCTTGCGTCCTTGCCCGTAATCTGCTCACCGCTGCCTTTGGTATAGAGCTTTGACCAACCAGACCACGTGTTGTCCGGCGTGTCAACGTTTCCGCATCGAGTCTGCAGTTCTACCAAAGTTCCCTTGGGTGCCTCAGCAGCCCACTTGATTCGCCCCCATTTGGAGATCATTTTGGTATCATGCACAGGCGATTCATACGTGCCTGCGGTGTCGCTTACCTTGCTCACATATATCGAACCGATGTTTCCGGCGCCCGCATACAGAGTGTTGTTGGAACTATTAAAAGCCAGCGCTAGAAACTGAGCGGTGTCCTTTGCGGAATCCAACTGCACAATTGTTTCATCCGGAGAAATCTTCACCAGAGAGCCGTCGGAAACGGCATAAATGTTGTCGCTGGGGTCTGCCGCCATCGAAAGAACTTTTGCCGTGCCGGTGTAGACCGGTTTCGAGCCGCCATCCGGGCTGATCTTGTAGACGACACCCTTAGGCGATGTGCCGGCATATATATTGCCTTTGCTATCGCTCGTGATAGATGAAATAGCGCTCTCAGGAGCATCGAACACCGGCTGAGCAGCGCCATCGGCAGATATCTTATAGACAACGCCGTTAATGCCCGTTCCAGCCAATAAATAGCCGTTTGCGTCCCATTTTAAGCTTAGAATCTGCTGTTCGTTGATAGAGGCAAAAACGCTGCCAGCGCCATCGGGTGTGATTCGATAGATCTTGCCCGCATCACCGACCCCCGCGTAGATATTGTCTTTGCCGTCTGCCGTCAATGCCACCACGAAACGCTCTTCGGTTTTGAAGAGCAGAGAGGATTTGCCATCCGGCGTGATCTTAAAGACCTTGCCGTCGGGTGAAGTTGCCGCGTAGAGATTGCCCTTGGAATCATGCGCCATAGCATGCACTTCCAGCGCGCCGGTTTCGCAGAAGAGCTTTACATCGCCGTTGTCAGCAACGAAATATATCTTGCCGGAGTTGCCTGTGCCGGCCAAAATACCGCCCTTGGCAGGAGCCACGCACCAAACAAACTGTTCAGGAGTTTCAGCCAGCTTTTTGAGTGTGGGAGTCAACTCCAGCTTGTTTTCAGAAGAGGCCGCAACGCCGGAGAATGTTCCTTTGGCAAAGTCTGCCTGGCTGCGCTGAGACCACGTCTGCGCCTGGCGCACGACTGTCTTCACATCACTCTTGGCTGCCGGGGTGGGCGGGGACGGTTTCTTATCTTCAGTTTTTGCCGCTTCTTCGTCTTTCACAGGCTCCGGAACAGTCACCGGTTTTGCATCGGCAGCAGGATCTATAACTGGCAGAGGATCTGACGGATCTGCGTCCATATTCTCGGTCGTGTAGTTGTCATCGTTCTGGATCACAAATGAGGTGTCAACGCTGTCGTCAGCGCTAAACACGAGACCAGGCGTTCCTGGCGCCGATTTCGGCGCTGTAGACCCGGTTTTGTTCTCGTTAAAGCTCTTTTGCTTCACATCAATTATCAGCTTCGCGGAGCCTGCTACTATCATATCTTCATCGAAAAGCGCTTTGACTTCGTCGCGTTCCATTTTAAGACCGGAGCTTCTGGATGTTTTCATAACGTCTGCTATGGAACTGGGCATACCGGTCAAAGTCTCGCCAGCCACATTGACGGTGGTGCTTGGCATAATAAGCTGCACGACAACCTGGTTGTTGCATTCCTTTTCGAGGTATTTGTCTACAAGCTGCTTGACGTTATCCGCATTTGCTCCTGAGTCGCCAGAAATTGCGCCTTCGCCGCCAGATATTGCGCTTATCATACTAAGCAGGCTGAGCTGAGTTCCGCCGCCGCGCACACTCAATGTGACCTTGCCATTCTGCGCAGTAGCCGGAATCTTGATGCTATAAGTCTTTGTGATGCGCTCTTTCTTATAAGGACGGAGTACAACTCCCACTTCCACGGTTTCGCCCGGCGCATATTCGGATTTCTTCACAAAAATGCGGTCAACAGTGGCCGTTTTGCGCTTGTCGGTGATGACAACATCCACTTTGACCGATTTGATATCCAACGGGAAGAACGGGTTGTTGCCGAGAAGCTGCAGCATTGATGCCACATCCTTGACCGAGCTTGATTCTATGCTTGTCGGGTCAAAGAAGATATTGCTGCGCTTGATTGTGCCGATACGGTCTGCAATAATCTCATAAGAGACCTCTGCGGTGGCGTCGCCGGCGCCCGTGTGCACCTGGCTGATAGCCTCGCCAACCGCAATCGTCGCGAGCTGCCCTGCCAGCAGCGGGTGATTGATAACCTTCGCATTGAAAATCTTGTTGCGCTTTATTGTCTGATCCTTGACTGATACAGTGATCGGGATGAGATTAGGAAAATCGCCGACTGCACCAGCTATGCTCCACGGCCTATCCTGGAAAACTCGCCCAACAACTTTCAGCGGAAATCCGAGCTTCGTCGAGGAATTATAACTAGCCATAACATCTGAGATATATGCCGTGGTCATTGGAGCGTCAATCGGCCCTATGCCCTGGAAGAAAGGGTGTCCGAATGCGACCAATTTGTTTCCTGTGCAATAGGTTACGGTGCCGGTAGCGGTCATATCGATGTCGCCGGTAACCAGCGAAACACCAACTGCCGCGCCCGGTTCCAGCTTTGGATTAAACTTGCTCGTTGTATCCGCGCCGCCGCCTATCCCCGCCATAACCTCCAGATTATAGGGGGCTAGCATTTCCTTAAGGCTGGCGATGCCTCGCTGGGACACGCCGGTGACCATAATCGGCATCGCGAGGGGAGTGACGTGCAGCTCGCCCTCACCAGGCTTGTCGCTCTTGTTTGCCGGACCGTCTATTACAATCTTGCTGAATGTCCTGCCGCCGACCACAGCCGGCTCATCCAGCTCGTTTATGGAGCTATAGCCGTCGGCGTGCTTAGGAAGACTGTCATCCAACGACTCTACCATATCAGTGATAGGCGTTACCATTCCGATGGGTTCCTTTGAGAAAGTCATTGCCATGGAGATTGCTCCGACCAGCTTACCATCAATATATACCGGGCTGCCGCTCATTCCGGACGCAACGCCCAGTCCTCGAGTGGCCATAGGTCCGCCGCCGATTCTAACCAGTATCAAATCTCTTCCGGAGTTGGCTTTTTTGAGAACTCCAAGAATTTCAATACTGAATTTCTCTATCTTGGTACCCTGGAAGACCGTCAGCGCATAGCCTTTCATACCACGCTTGAGCTGCGAGACCTGAAGAATCTTATTCACGTCCAGATAAGACATACCAGGCGCTTTGGAGACCTCCGCAGCGAACCCTGCCACGGAAATCATTAAGCTCAAGGCAATTGTGAGGAAGCATATTCTACGGTTGTTTGTCAAAGGAAACCTCCAAGTTGTGACTGCGGCAAACGCAACAATATGCAGTTGCCTGTATGTGAATATTATCATATTGACTCGTTGGGGTCAATAACTCATAAGTATCGTAAGAGCTCACTCTTCGTGAGGATACTTGTCATCCTGAACTCGATTCAGGATCTGTTAGCTTAAGGCTTAGATTCCGAATCAAGTTCGGAATGACAAAACATTAAGAGTGAGCTCTTACCCACTATGAATGATGCGGTAG
>JAPLCU010000064.1 GCA_026392045.1 Armatimonadota bacterium | reverse complement strand
GCAACAGGTGGTGGATACGGTCTATGCAAATCAGTATTGGTGGTCTTATGCGCCGTTCAGACATGAGGATCGTGGCGGCTATCTTGTCACCAGGCTCGATGGATATACTGAAGCGGACGCCAAGGCTCTTGTAGATCATGCGCTTGGCGCGCCGACGAACAATCGAATATTACTGGATGCTGTGGCCGAAAGAGGTATTCCAGCCAATCAACCAAAGTGTCTTCTATTTCCCGATGGCGCTTTCAACCCCGACTATCAGTTAGAATACGCAGACTTTGATGCGGATATGGTGCGGGCGTCCCAGATATTGGCAAACAGACCTGATTTCTCAGTCACTTTAGACATTACAAGTACTTTTATGGGCAGCAGTGAACCGCTTCTTGGTTATGTTTCATGGGGAAGCAACGATGGCCATTTTAGTTTGAGCACATACAGGTCTCTTACATTCACGCCAAGAGCCCTTGCAGACACAGCCGTTTCTTCTAGCGGCAGGACGTTTCTCCCTACTACAGGAGGCCAATCTCTTATAGCAGACCTTGTGGCTAAGGGGGTTACCGGAGCCAAAGGTTATGTGTCGGAGCCGTTTCTCGATGCCATTTCATCGCCAACCTTACTCTTTGATTTCTACACATCAGGAAAAAACCTCGCCGAGTCTTTCTATGCGGCTTCAAGGTTTGTTAAATGGAAAGATATCGTGCTTGGCGATCCGTTATGTAGATTGGAGGGGACAGCTGCCGCGAATATCGCAGCCGCGAAGAAGCTTCAAAACGGCAAACTTGTTTCTCTTTTAGGTAGGGTTGTTACCGCAGGAACGGAAGATTTCGGTGATTGCTTTTACATAGAGGATCAGAATAGAGCATCTGGTATACAAGTCTACATAGGAAATGCCTTGTTCAACATCCCCCGCGGCTCGGTTGTGAACGTGAGAGGCGTCCTTTCCACTCGCAATGGAGAACGCTGCATCATTAACCCCAACATTGATTAACCAAATTCTACATTTCGCCTGTTCGGGCGGATTTGCAATCCAGCCCGCAGTCCAGTTGCTTCGGATGCATGCATCGGCAGGATTCCTACTTGACTTGGCGCAGCCATCCCGTCATAATTGCAAGGAAGAACAAAACTAAGGAGCTATAAATGACGGAAACTTTTTCGATTGACAGGCGCGCTGGTCGCGTTTGGGTTACTTTAATATGGGTTGTTGCGGCATTACTTGCAGTTGTTTTTATTGTTGGGCGCATGCGAACCCCAAAGGCCGATCATGGCAGGTCAAGGTTGGATTACGCCGCAATTGCCAAGCTTAGCGCCAGTGAAAAGTCAGCTCCCAAAGTGTCCTTCGATGACCCTTACGAAGGATTTGAGATCATTCCGGGAGAGTATATGATAAGTTGGGCTATCAAAGACCCTAAGTACGAGAATTCCTACATGTCAACTGAAAAGCTAGCTCCAAAAACACGTCAGCAGGTCATCGGAAATCTCTCCAAGAGCGCCCGTTCCTGCAATGAATATGGTTTTACCATAATCATTGATGAATCTCAAGGGCCAGGCGGCGGCTTTGACATTGCCTATGCGTTTCCAGACAGACTGCTCCAGAAAGGTCGTAAAGCGAGCCTCGCAAAAGCCTATCGTCTGCCGCTCAAGAAAGATGAGCAAGATAAACAAGTTAGCGAGCGTATGCCCATTGAGCTTCAATTTGGCAGCGGCTCTCACCTATTTACAAGGCCAGCCGACATCTATGTAAAAACAAATAGCTATTCGCCAGGTAACGTTGGGGTCGCGTTCGTGTTGCGTGGTGGTCTGTATGGCAATATTCAGACAACTGACGGCATTTATATTGTCGAAGTAACTGATCAAGATCGCGATGGGAATTTTGATCCCGTAAAATACAATCGGTATTTATGCAAAAGCTGCGGCACATACCACGAATCTGAGGATGTAGATAGTTTTTCTATAAATGGGCTGAAGACCAGTTCAGGGATGAGTTCATACTTTAATGATGGTTCCGGCATGAAATCAGGCGTGAATATGGTTGCGGGTAAGCTTTACGATATGCAAATGTCTCCTAAGGGAGATATGCTTCGGGTGAAGCCGTATACTGGAGTGGCTGGCGCTGTGGATATCCGCGCTAATGATGGTTTCGGTAAGCCTGCGGGCTTCTCTATGTCGTTTTCAAGCGAGAAACAGCGTTCATTCGTAGTGTCCGGGCAAGGCACACGGATGGCTAAGTTGCCGCCTGGAAAGTACCGGGTTAACGGCCAAGTCGGTGTGCTTAGGGCTGATACTGCGAATAGCAATGATGATAGCAACAAGAGTTACACAAGTGTCGACTGCGATATGCCAAGTATTGAGGTAAAAGCGGGCAGCAACACCGTTATAGAGATGGGCGGGCCGGTTAGCATCAGCTTCATTCCGAGCGGCGATATTGTCGTAAAGCACGGTGTCAAGCGGATTGTGAAAACTGTGATCGCTATGCCTCATTCGAAGAATATCTATTTCAATTCCGGATACGAGCGCAAGATGTTTGTCACGGTGACGAATACCAAGGGCAAAGTCATAAAGAATCTGAAAGCTACCCAGTATGGATCTAGCCTGCTGAACACATTCGACGCCGGAACCCTTGAACCAGGAGATTATATGATCTCTGCTTCCCACGATTTCCGCGTGTTTTCACCCAAGACACAAGCAAGCGCAAAGATAAAGGTAATGCCGTGAGATATATCGCGCCCGGGTGGGTTATAAGTCTGATTACTTTTCCAGGGATTGTGTTGCACGAGATGTCGCATCGGTGGTTTTGTTGGTTGTTCCATGTGCCGGTGGAGAAAGTCTGCTATTTTCGGTTTGGCAGCCCTGCGGGGTATGTTGTGTATGAAACCCCGCAGAATACTTATCACCATATCTGGATATGCGCTGGGCCGTTCGTAACGAATACGATAATCGGCGTTGCAGTGGCGTTTTATGGGTCGATTCATCTTCTGCCTTTGTGGCATGCGGCGTGGTTTGATTATGTATTGATTTGGCTCGGGGTATCGATAGCGATGCATTCTTTTCCCAGCACAGGTGATGCCAGGAGCTTATGGCGTGGGCTTTGGGGAAAGAAAGCGCCGTTTTTTGCAAGGTTGATCGGCACACCGATTGTCGGAATCATCTATCTGGGGGCACTCGGGTCTTTCTTTTGGCTTGATTTGGTCTATGGCGCCGCAGTTGCGGTGTGGGCGCCAAGGTTGCTAATGAACTATCTCGCAGGTAAATAAGAGGCCGCTGGATAAAGTTCACAAATCAGATGGATTATGCTTCGGCGGCTTGTTTTTCGCCCCGAAGCACGCTGGAGAAACTTACCCTTCGGGACGAAAAACAGTCCCGAAGTATATCAAAACCTACTTATATTTCATGTCTTTGAATTTACTTTCCAGCGCCTGCCCTCTTTGATCAGTTCTACATCGATCTGCCGCAGATTTCCGCCAGGGTAGCCCAATGATATGCGAACCTTGGCTTTGCCGCCGATGAACTCGGGTTTACTTACGGTATACCTCGCCATTTCGCCGTTGATAGCTACGACATACTCATCGGAGATGGCGCGCATGTCATCGTTGTTTTCTGCAAGTTCCTTTTCGAAAGCGGCTGTGCTGAGGTTTCTGGCGCTGTCCAATCTTCGCTCCAGTAAGCTGTCAAACCATTTCTTGGTGACAACCTCAGGCGGGTCCACCCGGACAGCGTCTACAATCATTACAATAAGAAAAATGAGTGCAATTGCTCCTGCTATAATCTTCGCAGGGCGTCTCCATTGCCAACTGAGATGCTCCCAATCATAGCCATCGCCCCGGATGGTGCGAGTCCCGCATACAATACACACTTTTTGGTCTTCGTGTAGTTCTGTACTACATTTTTTACAGGTCAACACCAGGCAGACCATATCGGTGAGGTTATATTCGCCTGCATCGTTGATGGCCATTTTGTCTATGTTCTCAAAGAGCCACTTGGAATCGAATGCATAGGCGCCGCCATTAACTTCTTTGATCGCGCGTTGGTCGGCATTCGCGCACTTTTCTTCAATTATCCCTATGATGCTGCCGTTTGGGTCTCGGAGAATTCTGCCGTAGCCGTGCGGATCGTCCAAAACAGCAGACACGAGGGTGATTGCCGCGTAAGTATTCTCATGCTCGCGCATTAAGGCAGTAATTGTGTCTGAGGAAAAAAGGGGGCTGTCGCCGCACATTACAACAATATTGCCCACGAAACCATCAAATGCGTCTTTAGCGCACGCAACTGCATGCCCTGAGCCTTTCTGCTCAGTTTGCAGAACGTAGCGGAAGCCGTCTCCAAGCTCGCTGGTGACCATATCAGCCATAAACCCGACTATCAGCGTCACATCGCGAATATCTGCTCTGGAAAGCGAGTCTAACACGAAACATATCAGCGGCTTGCCCAGCACATGCCGCAATACCTTTGGTAAAGCCTCCCCTGTTTCCTGTTGAAAACGCGAACCTTTACCGGCAGCCAGCGCCAAACCCGCCCAGTTAGTCATCAACTAATACCTTGGCAGCAGATTCTTCTCAAGCTTGCCGTCTTTATCCAGAGCGCGAATGTCGACCAGACCCATGTTGTATGAAACGCTGGTATATCCGCCGTCTTTTCGAGGATAAAGTCGGCCGTCCTGGACATTATTGCGCCAATGATCGTCATTCGCTTTTAGACTCATGTAACTGAATAGCTTGGTGGTTTTGCCGGTGGCGATATCTACCTTAAACCCGCCGCGATACGTCACGAAGAGCATCTCTTTAGGAGCATCCGGCCAGTTCGCTTTGACGTTTGTTTTGAAGCCATCTTTGTCTACCACGTTCAGCTTGTTCGTTTTGGTGTCGAAAACCACTTCAGTGAATTTATCCTGGTTAAGGCAGAGAATTAGAATTCCGGCAGGCGATACCCAGCTATCTTGGATAATGCCAGGAAGCTGGTCCTGAGTGAAAGCGGGCTTCTCTTTACCTGTTAAGGGATCGAGAAGCACATATTGCTTTTTATCGGATGCCTTCAAAGTGGGAACCTTGTTGTCTGTGACCGCAGCAGGTTCTACTTTATTATCGGCTGTCCATTTGATCTCATCTGTCTTTGAATGGTATTCTTTGTGATCGATGGACTTCTTCTCGAAATCAATAGTCCAAACTGCAGACTGATCTTTGCCTTCTTTATCTTTGGTGTTCCACGCGCCAGCCCACATGGTTCCAGCCGGGTTTACCGCCGAGGGACCCATCTTTCCGATGGTGATTTTACTCGACCAGTTCTGCATCGAGCCTTTGGGGCCGGGAATGATTGGCACAGGCGGGCTTAAAAGCTTAACTATTATAGCTAAGAGCGCTATGGCCCCGAACACGATCCATGGCGTTCGGTTGGCTTGGGTGCGTCTATTCATAAGATGATTTCCTCCATGTGTGTAATTATGTGAGACTATTATAGTCCTTTAGTTGATTGTAGTCGAGGAGCAAATGATGAAAATTTGAGAATGTCACGGTTTCCTCTTCAGCCCCTGCGGAACCGAAGTAATTCGATGGACATCGCGTTACTTCGGTTATCTCTCTATATCTGTGATTCCGGGCCAGTCGGTGGTTGTGCAGGATATTTTCCGCTTGATTCTAACCAGGGCATTGTCGACCGATTTGGTCTTGCAGCGCAGCTCACATGCTATCTCTCGATATGATTTCCCGACCTGATAGCAGGCGAGAACCTCCCACTCGAAATCTGAAAGCAGTCGTTTGAGCATATTCTGCAAGCGAATGTTGTCTTCTTGCTTGAGAACCAGTTCTTCGGGGTCTGCCATGACATCCGAGACTAAAATATCGGCTAGGTTCCATTCTGAGTCCGCATCCTCACACGGATATTCCAGCGAAATGGACGTGTTCAGGGGCGTCTGCTTTCTGCGCGTGGCTGTCTTGATAGCAGTAATTACGTGGCGCTCGATGCAGATTCGCGCGAATGACAGAAATGATATCTCTTTTTCGGGGCGGTAGTCGATAATAGCCTGCCACAGCCCGATCATTCCGATCTGCAACAGGTCCTCTTTTTCAGCGCCCATAAGGAAATAGCTTCTAACTTTTGTCCTTACGAGGCTTCGATATTTATAGAGCAGGTATTCTGCCGCCTGCTCGCTGCCTGATTGGGCGATGTTGACGATCTCATGATCCGGGAAAATGACATATTGCAATTGCAGCAGACTTCGCTCTTCCTGGAACTGGTCTTGCACGTTTCACCTCTATGTCGCAATTGGCCTGATAGATTGAGTTTCAGGTCTTCTGTGGCTGATACAAGATGCTCAGCCATACCAGAGTCAATCCTCTGCAACTACTTCAACAGCTAACTTCGCGAGCAATACTACGGCCAAACCTGCTGCGAAGGCAGCAGCGGTTACGGCCAGGGGCAATTCTGCAACCGTCTTATCCCCGAACTTGATGCGCAGAGATTTTGGCTTGCCTGCCGAGACTATTTTCTGAATATCCGCAAGCAGATCGATCGCCGCATCCAATGTCCGGCTTACCGCTTGAGCTGCGCCCATTGTATCCTGCGCGCTTTCATCTGATAAGATTATCTCTTTATGCTCCATTACAACCTCGACGGTTATTATAGCAAGGATTATATAACAACGAGCAAGCACAATGCAAGGCATTTCAGGCTCAATAAATGAAATAATCTATTTTGGAGGCGTTTTATTGTCAAAAATGGGCTATTCTGGGGAAATTTAATGGTAGGAACTCAGCAAATGGGGGGTGACAAGACATTTGCTGACTCGTCTTTTATCATTGTAGCAAGAATAGCATCTTGCTATAATGAATACATGAAATACCGGCAGAAATTAATGGGAGGATATTGATTTGAACTACTATCGCTTTATCGGATGCGCTGCGGGGGTGATAACCGTCTGCTTGTTTGCCGTCGCATCCGCAATGGCTGCGGTTGTGACTGTAGACATTGCGAGCAAGAAAATTGAAAGTGACTCACCCATCTTTGAGTCTCGGATAATGAAAATTGTAGGCAAGCAGATGAGCATCAAGGTGTGGAGTTCCAGCTTTGAGCCGCAGAAATTTACCTTGAAGGTAATTGGCCTTGAACCTGGGGATCAGGACTTGTATATTAATGGCAAATATATATCTAAGAAGCCGGATACGGCTTTTGCCGGCGGGTTCGAAATATCTGTGCCTGGCAGATCGTTGAATGTCGATCAGCTAAGATGCATTGAGTCTTCGCGTGACAGGGTTAAGGCCGAAGTCAAACGCCTTGAACCTTTGAAAGGCGACGAGCCGCTTCGAGTGCTGGCCACCATGCGGCAGGCGGATAGCTGGATTTTGTCTGTGACGCAGGCGGATAAGTTTATGCGGGCTGTTGACGTTATAATTGCGCCTGCGGATCTTGTGCTGCAGTTGCAGGGCCGCTCCACTGTCAAATCCAAGGAAGAAGTTGCCAAGACTCTCGATATAAATTGCGAACTGCTTCATCAGGCCAGGTCGCGTATGTATAATGTGATTAAGGAACCGGCGCTTCGGAATATTTCTGTGATCGCGCTCACGCCGGTGGATTTCAAGGCTTCATATTTCGTTTCAAACGGTAAAACCAAGGCGGATGGCAAGGTTATCAATAATTCGGACCTGCCTATCAGCGGAAAAATCAATATTGTGCTACCCGCAGGTTGGAAAGCTAATGCAAAGAACCTCACTTTCAAGGATTTGGCTCCGGGTAAGTCATATAGCGTTCCGTTTGCGCTTGTGCCTCCAAAGCAAGGTGAATATCCGCCCGCCGGCATTACTCTAAGCGTGAATGTCAAGATTGGAACTGAGCCGCTTTTGGCGAAGTTTAAGCTTGAGTCAGTGGTTGTGCTTGGCTCTAGCAATACCGTTCCTGTTGTTCCTAAGCCCGAGGTTATACCTGCTCCTGCGCCAGTGGTTCCGAGTGCTGTGGGAGGCATGTAATTGAGTGTTTTTCTTGCTAACGCGCTGAAAGATGCGGGTTTGGTGCAGTCGTTTTCGGGTGTGCGGACTGTTCTTGGGCAAGGGCCTCAGATTAGTGACGAGCATGCGGCGCTGGCCTGGGCGTATGCCTATTGCTATGTTCGTAGGGTAAATACGCCTGGTTCAATGATGCTCATTCTGGGCAGGGACCCAAGGCCAACCGGTGTGGCGCTCTGCCAGGCGCTTGCCAGGGGTTTTCTCGCGGGAGCGGCTTCGGTTGGGCGCGAGATTCGGCTGGTCGATCTGGGGATAATCACTACTCCATTGGCTGAGACGGCTGTGAGGGCGCTTGAGGCCGATGGCGGCGTGATGGTAACTGCAAGCCACAACCCGCTCGCGCACAATGGTTTTAAGTTCCTCACGGGCTGCGGCGCCAATGATGATCCTCAAGCGGCCCCTCCTGGCGCGCTGCTTTCTGCGTGGGCGATGGGCGAGGTTATAAATGATGTTGCCGAGATCGCGCGCAGTGGCTCATGCGATTTTAATAATCAGATTGAGGCGATATCCGACACTATTTTATTGAAATCGCTCGCGCACCCTGATAATGAATCTGATCGAATCAGGGCTGAACGCGCCTATTTGGACGTGATTGGCCAGGATTGGGGGATAGCGCCTCATTGCCTGAAACCGCTTACACTCGGCCCCGCGCTGCTTGACCCGAACGGGGGAGCGGCCTGTGGGATCGACGCAAGAGTATTGGAGCATTTCGGCGTTCGGGTGATTGAGGTGAATGCTGAGCTTGGTTATCCTGAGCATGGAATCGATACTGACGGCATCGATCCCGCGAGCGGCAGGCACATGCTTTTAAGGGTTGCGAGAGCGGCTGCGAGGGAGCGCGCGCATTTTGGCGTGGCGTTCGATTACGATGCCGACCGCGGAAATCTCGTTTTGCCTGGTCATGACGAGTCTGCAATTATCTCTCCGCAGCGCGTGGCGGCTTTTAATGTGGCGCTTGCGCTTGCTCGGCGCGCATTGAATGGCGGCGGCAAGAAACTGGCTGTTGTGATGTCTGATGCGACCTCGCTTGCATGCGAGCGTGTGGCTGCTGCGTTTGGGGCCGAAGTTTTCCATGTGGAAACCGGCGAAATTAACGTGGTTACGCGTATGCACACGCTTCGCAAGGACGGCTATGACGTGCCGGTGGGCGTTGAAGGCGCGAATGGCGGCACCATTTTTGAGACCAGCACCTGCCGCGACGGCCTCCAGGCGGCGCTCTCTGCGGCGCTCGGCGAAAGCCACCCTGAAATTGCGAGGGAGTGGGTGCGGATTTCATCTAAACTCAACGGACACGCGCATCATGCGTCCGGCGCTCTTACGCTCAAGGAACTTGTCGAGAGTGTGCCAACCAATCCCAACGTATTTCTTCGCTTTTCCGCGCCTCCGATCTCGCATGGCGAGTTCAAAAAGAGAGTGGAGGACTATTTCGCGAAAACCCTCTGGCCGAAATTTAAGGCTCGTTTCGATAACTTCAGCTTTCACAACTACGAAGGCGCCCAAGAGGTCTCCAATCGAACCGGCGATGAGAGCGGAGGCTGGCGCCTGCTGCTCGAATCGCCCACCCGCCGCGCATTCGTCTTCCTGCGCGGCTCCCGCACCGAGGCTGGAGTGTGGCGAATGATAGTGGATGCCGACGACCCCGCCGACTTCGCATTGCTTGAACAAGCCGCGAAGGAGATGTTTGAGGCTGCGGCGAAGGAGTAGGTGTTTTTATCGCGAAAGCGCAAAAGGCCGAAAACCCGAAAGTTGAAATTAAATCGGGCTCTGTCCCTAATTCTTCCAGTTACCAAGAGCAACATGCGCAGGGCTTGAAAATAATGAAGGACTTATTAGGTAAATAGTTATGAAGAGAGACATAGATTATTATATAAATGAGTTTGCAGATGGGCTTATACAGCAGTGGAACGGGATAATGAACCCTGACTCTAAGAGAGCCGATATAAGAAAGCAAGAGCAACGCTATAGCAAAGCTGCAGACAAACTTACAGCGACTGAAGAAGGTGTAGCGGCTTTTACTAAGCTACTTAACCACGAGAACTCAAGAGTAGCGGGGACAGCAGCTGTATACCTGCTAGAAACTTCGGCTGAGATGAAAGCCGTAGAATGCTTTCGGGAATTCGCAAAAGGACCAGAGGATGAATATGCCGCCAACTGCGCAAGGCTAAGACTAGCAGACTGGGAAAAGGCTCGGCAAGCAAAACCGGTGACACTCGGCGACTATTTTGCCATACCGCTAGAAGTTGGCGGTTTTGCTTTCGGTAAAGTTAAAGACAAGTATGGCAGAGTCGGTATGTTATTCGATTTGCTAAGGTTCCATTCTGAAACCATTGCAAGTATGGCAGTTCTTCGAGAGACGCCAGTATTACGTGAATTTATTACAGACTATGATAGTCTTGGAAACCAAAGTTGGCCGACACTGGGAAACGTTCCGCTAGCCAATCCGCCAGAACAAAGAACTGAAAAGCAACACGAGCGCGAACGGAATGCAACAATGATGCGCTTGCGCCCTTATATAGGAAGTGAATCATTACTTCCATACATAGAGCAAGTGCTCAGAGAGGCCAACTTGTTGAATTAGTTTGCACCCTGCGTATCTAACCTTCTGCGAAACACATCTGCATTGAATGGCGGTGTATGAGCTCTGATATTGCAGCACATACACCGTTACATTGTTCCGTTGCTTCGGTAGCAGTTAATTCTGCACTATCTCTCGATTGCCGTTATGTTCGCTGCCGAAGCCGCCGCGCAAGCAACGCAACGAATGCCACGACGAATAGCATAGTTGCCTGGTATGTATGCTGATGTAATGAAAATGTAGTGGCCTCCTTACGTAGCATGCGCTACAATGGAGTTAATTCAAGACCCAAAGGAGGCCATGATCATGATATACGTTGGAATTGATGTACACAAGAAAAATTTACAGACGTGCGTGTT
>JAPLCU010000008.1 GCA_026392045.1 Armatimonadota bacterium | reverse complement strand
CCCGCATTTGAGCACGGTTTTGCGCTTTTGGTTGGAGCGCACACCGTCTCAAACGCTGCGAGAGTCTAGTGAGCTCAGATGGAGAAAATCTCCCCTGTCTGGCAAGACGCTACGGTACGATTTTCTCGTGAGGCAACACGTGGCAAGACGATCATCTTCAGAAGGTGTTTCCAGCAGCAGTGGCCGTATGGCATCGACCGGATAACAGAGACTATCTACTCGCCGCCGGAGATTGTGCGATCTATCTACGCCGCGCGCAGGCTGCCCGAGAATACGCTCATCATCATACCCGACAAGCTTACGACCGCCGGCACCACGGAGCTTGCGGGCGCGTTTTATATTGAGGAGCTGAATCGATCAAACGGGTTACGCGTTCTCTGGGGGGGGTGACCGCGTGGCTCGCGACGTGAGCAGCTCAGTATTGGGATCGGTGAAGACCTTAAATGGCGAACGGGTGATTGATGCTCAGGCAGTCTCGACCTGGTCGCAGGCGACCAAGCCCATCACGCCGTTGGGTGTGAACAACCTGCGGCTGTCCCGATTAAATCGGGACGCCCCGATCATACCGCAGATCGCCGGCACGTTGGGAACCTACAACGTTGGGCTGCTTATGAAGACCTGGGGCAGGGTCCAGCCCGGAGGCGGCTCGGACTGGTTCTATATCGACGATGGCTCCTTGCTGACTGACGGCTTCGGGAACACTGGCGTAAAGGTCACGCTCGTTGGGATACTTGCACCGCCCAAAGCCCCGCCGCAGGAAGGGCACTATGTTCTGGTCACGGGCCTTTCATCCTGTGAAATACCATTGGGACAGACTCAGCCCGTGCGGCTGATCAGGCCGAGGTGCGCGGACGACATTATCGACCTGGGCCAGTTTTGAGACGGGCGCGCGGCACAAGAAATTCCATGGGGTTGTAAGTTGTAAGTCATAAGTTATAAGTTCAGAACCAGATTCCCCGTCGTTAGTTACTTATGACTTATAACCTATAACTTATAACTTATAACTTGTCTACCGCTTCTTCTTAGGCAATTGCGCTCTGATCTCCTCAGCCAGCTCATAGACGAAAGAAGTCAAGTCCCTGTCCTGCTCCTTGAGGTTGCGCAGCTCCAGCAGCAGCATATCTTTCATCTGCTGGAGGACTTTGCCCTGGGTGTCGCGCACTTCTTCGAGCACCGCCTGGATTTCCTGGATAGCCTCGGTCACGCTCGCGTCCGCCATCGCCTTCGCCGCGTGTCTTATGGCGTTGGGGTCTATTGCGGAATCGGTTCTGAATCTATTGACGGACGATTCACTGAACAGCCGCCTGGTCTGGCCGTCGGCGCCCTGCACCAGCAGCGAATCCAGTTCCCCGCTGGATATGAGGCGACCGAACGCTTCATCTGAGAGCGCCAACTGGCTTCGCACTTTCTCGCCATCCAATGTGTAGTCGCCGATACCCGCGCCGCCGTCCACCTCAGTGAAGACAACAGGTTCCTCTTCTTCCTTGGGAGGAGCGCTGGTATCCTCTACCAGCCCTGCCTCGCGCCATTCGTCCCTGATTCGTGCTATTCCAACCGGAACCGGCTGCTTGGTCTCTTCAATATTCTGCTCCACATGGGGAGTGTTACCAAAATCATTAATTGCCATAACAATAACTTTATACCATTTATCAATCGGTCGGTACAATGATTCATTAATACTATAACACAGACGGCTAAAAAATGCGCGTCTACGCGCATGAAATCAAGAACTCACTTGCGGTGAATGATGGGAGGGCGAGGCTCCCGCCGAGCCTTGTAGCTGCGAAGGGAAATGGCTCAGGGGGACCTTCGCCCTCCCGTGGTTATAAAGGGTAGGAGAGAAAAGGGCGAGACTAGCGAGCCAAGCGAAACCCGAGTTCGTAGCTAATGTAGTACTGGTTGCCGTATTAGTTATTTCGGGAAACCCCTTTCCCGAAATGTGTGTGCTCGGAAGTATCGGGAAAAGGGTTTCCAGTTACAACAAGAATGTGATCTTGGTCCATTTTTGTATCTAGTGCTATATCGGAAGGACTTCGCCTGCCTGCTAGCGGTGGCGGATAAAGTCACAACAATATACTTCGGGACTGTTTTTCGTCCCGAAGGGTGAGGTTCTCAAGCGTAGTCAAGTTATAAGTTATGGTTATAAGTCGTAAGTAACTAACGACGGGGAATCTGGTTCTGAACTTATAACTTATGACTTACAACTTATATACCCCATGGAGTTTCTTGTGCATAGATTGCGCCCTCCTGAAGCGAGATAGGTTTATGGATTGTCGGTTTACGGTTGGGGAAAGCGACATCTGCTAACCGTCAACTGCCAACTGCCAACAGTTAGACTAGCGAGCCAAGCGAAACCCGAGTTCGTAGTTGTAGTTTTCAGGATTGCCATAATTACGGCAAGCGCATCGGACGAAGTTTTCGCCGTAGTTCCAACTACCGCCCCGACAGACACGCAAGCTGCCACTTGCAGGCCCCTGTGGGTCGATCCATTCGCCATCAGGTAGCGAAGAATAATAAGTGTCTTTATACCGATCCTTGCACCATTCCCATACATTGCCAGCCATGTCCTGACAGCCGGAAGCGCTCGGATAGGCCGAGTAGCTGCCCACTGGAGCGGTCTGAAAAAGAGAATACAGACTGTCAAACCCGTTGTTGCATTTCTCCTGATCCCAGGTATCACCCCACGGATATATATAGGCAACGCTGCCGGTCCATCTGGCAGCCCGTTCCCACTGAGCCTCGGTAGGCAAATAACCTCCAGCCCAATTGCAATAAGCTTCAGCTTCATAATAGCTAACGCCCACTACGGGGTGATTGTCCGTTTGTGTGAATGCACCCGGAGGGCTGCCCCAAGTCTGTATCGCAGTCCAATAATCAGGCTCGTTACGCACAAGACCCAGCCCATCACAGTTGTTGCGCCAATTCCATCCCGCAACAGACCAATAGGATTGTGTAGAATATCCATCGGCCTCTATGAATTTGCGATACTCGGCGCGGGTTACCTCATACTTGCCTATGCTATAAGCGCCAAGGGTTACCGAGTGCTGAGGGTGTTCATTGGGGTAATGAAACCCTGTATAGCTAGTAGGCGTTCCCATGCTGAATGCGCCAGCCGGAATGGAGATCATCTCGCCGGTAATCGTGCTGGTAACGGCGACAGTTAACACAGTTCCATTCCAATCGCCCGTAACAACCACAAAATCATTAAGTGATGCGGTGAAACCATTTACTTGAATCTCCGCGCGCCCATCGCTTATTTTAAGCGGCGATACACTCTTTACCTTACCCCATACCTTAATAGGATTCGGCGGAGTTGGGATGTGATGCAAGTCGGATATTCGCACTCCACACACTGCCCAGCAAGCTGCGCATTGCAGCGCTAAGGCGCACCCAATCAAACATAATCGTAATGATTTCATTTTTTGGTTTTTCTGCTATTTCTGTTCATTACCGTCCCATAGCATTCGATGTAATAGTTTTGAGTTTTGAGTTCTGAGTTTTTGATTTGTCTTCGCATGAGTCATTCAGTCCAACTCGCCAAGTTACCAACTCGCCAAGTTACCACTTCGCCAAGTTACCACTTCGCCATCCTGAGGCTCTCGAAGGATGAGCAGCATGATAAGCTTTCAAATCTAGCATTTCCTTATGACACCTGGCTGCAAAAACCAACAATGGGATCAGCGGAAACCAGGGTTATGAGCGTAAACCATAGCAATAATGACCTGTTTCAATAATTATGGGACGGTACTGATTTCTGATCACTATCACAATATTGAGGACCGATTCAAGCGATCATACATTCAGTATACCATGCGTTTTACTTTTTGTGTGCTTGATATTTAGTGAAGTCTTAGGAAAACATAAAAAAACTCTTGCTTTTAGGGCAAAGTTGGGGTATAAATGGAATATCGAAACTATTTCGATAGTAACATGTCTTGTCGGAGGTGACAGATGAAGCGGCTGTCCGAGGATGAGTTTGCCCAGCGAACGAATGGGCGAGTCAATAGTAAGCCACGTTGCGAAAGATGCGGGAGGCCAATTAGAATCAGCAAGGATGACTACGAACGCGACGAAATCCTTTGCCCAATCTGCGCATCAGATGTCAAAGCGTCCAGTATGATGGACCCTGATTTCGACGGAAGCATTTAAGCAAGAATTGATCAGATAAAACGGAAACCCGTTCCGTGAATTGCAGGTGCGCATCCCGAAAGCTTTCGGGACGATCATGTGATACGCATCCGGGAACAGATTTCCCGGACGATCAGGATTAGCCGCGATACTCCTCGCTTTCGTCAAATTTTACATCAGCGCCGACGTGGATACCGACCTTGAGGCCGCAGCATTCGATTAATCGGTCTCTGCAATCAATTAGCGGCCTGTCGTCGGTTGATATCAAATCCAGGCTATGGTTGATCATAGCGTCTATCAACTCATCAGGCTTGAGTTCTTCCAGGTCACAGCGGGTATATAGGTAATCGAGAATCTGCTCCAGTTTGTTGCGGGCAGACGAACTTAGCGTAATTTGCATGTGAATCACCCTTTTCTAGTATTCCCCTGGCCATACTCAAATAAGCCGAGCTGGCTAAGGCAACTGCAACTTGCTTTTGAAATAGTGCCACTGTTATAATGTGTCCATTATCAGTTCGATCCAATAATTATCTATCTTAAATTCATGGAGCGAAGTAATATGAACGATGCTAAAACAATATTGCGAAATGCTATTACCACATCTTTAATTGTTGTTAGCGCCTGTTTGTTCACGGCCACCTGCTCTTTTGCGGGCGTAGGAGAGGGCGTTGCCTTCTATAAGCAGGGCAAGGTGAACGAAGCTATTGCGGAGATGCGAAAAGCATCTGAGGCCAATCCCCAAGACACGGTGAGTAGGAGATGGCTGGGATTTTATCTTCTGCAGCAGGGCAAAGCCCAGGAGGCGCTGGTTCCTTTGCAGGAGGCGCGCGCCCTCAATGCAGACGGCCCCGACCTCCGGCACAATCTCGGAATGGCCTACATGGGCAAAAATGACTACGATAAAGCCGTTGTGGAGTTCAATGCAGCTCTTGGGATGCGCAAAGATTGGCCGGAGTGCCTCGATAATCTCGGGTTTGCCTATCTGCAGCTCAAGGACTACGATAAAGCCAGGGATGCATACACGAAGGCTATCGCGATCGCCCCGGACAACTCCGGCTTGCACAATAACCTGGGCCTGGCGCTCAAAGGCGCCGGCAAGATGGATGAGGCTATTGTTCAATTCAAGAAAGCCGTTGAGCTTAGCCCGAAAAACGCTGAAGCTGCTACCAACCTCGGCCTGACACTGAAAACCAAGGGTGACCTTGCAGGGGCTCAAGATGCGCTCGATAAGGCGCTCGCGATCAACAAAGACAATTACGCCGCCCAGTTGGGAATGGCTGATGTTCTCGTCTCATTGAAGAATGAAATCGCTGCAACCGAGCGCTATGAGGCTGCAGCAAAGCTCAAACCGAGTGAGTTCACGCCGCAGTTCAACCTTGGTGTGCTTTACCTCAAGCAGAGCAAGTTCACCGAATCCGCAGCCTCATTTGGAAACGCGCTGCAGATAAAGCCTGATGAATTGGAAGCAATGACCTATCAGGGATGGGCGCTTTTCAAGGCCGGCAAAGTTGATGAGGGAATCGCTAAGATGACCGAGGCCACCGAAAAAGGCCCGCGCTTCGCAACCGCTTTCGTGAACCTTGCCACGGCTTACACCCTGCAGGGCAATAATGACAAGGCTATCGCGGCCTGGCAGAGCGTGCAGGAGATCGCTCCGGCGAACAATTCAGCTATCGCCAACCTCGCGAACCTTTACTTCGCCGCAAAGAGCTATGACAAAGCGTTGGAACAGTATCAGGCGGCTGTAAAAGCGACTCCGAACTCGGCAGATGCTTACTTCGGCATGGCGGCTTGTCTTTCACAGGTAAAAAAGACCGACGACGCGATTGTGGCTTATAATAAAGCAATCGCGCTTAATCCCAAGATGGCATCGGCTTACAACAACCTGGCTGTGGAATTGGAAAAGCAGAACAAGATCGATAGAGCCAGGCAGCTTTATGAGAAGGCGCTGGAGGTCGACCCTAAGCACGCCGAAGCCACTCGAAACCTCAAGCGGCTTAAGGAAACGAATCCTGTGAAGCCGAAATAAACCAAGCGGTGGTTTCGGGAAAGGGGTTTCCCTAAACACCGAACTGTCAACCGTCAACTGTCAACTGTCAACTATTCCCCAAGAAGGGTTACCAGATGAAAGTCATTGGCCTTGCACCCAACCCTCATAAGATTGAATCTATGCAGCTCGCGGCTAAGCTGGCGGACTGGCTCATCTCCGAACGCATTCGGGTGATTGTGCCCGAGGATATTGCGGCGAGTATGGGCAGGACTGAACTCGGCGCAACTGAAAGCGCCGTGAGCTCGGCGGACTTCCTGCTGGTGCTTGGCGGCGACGGCACGATGCTGCGATGGGGGCGCATGGCTGCTCCTCAGGGCACACCTATGATGGGCGTCAACTTCGGCCAATACGGCTTCATCACCGAAATCCACCCATCCGAAGCCATCCTTGCGATGAAAAAGGTGCTTGCGGGTGAGATTATCATCAGCGAACGAGCGGTGCTGAAGGCGACAGTTGCTCGAGATGGTCAGGAGATCGGCACGTATTACGCACTTAACGATGCCGTGGTATCCAAGGGGCCGTTCGCGCGCATGCTGGGCCTGCACACTTATGTCAACGGCAAGTTTATAGTCACCTACACAGCCGACGGAATCATTATCTCCACCCCTACCGGAAGCACTGCGTATTCGCTTTCTGCCGGTGGGCCGGTTGTCCACCCGGATGTGTCTGTGCTAATCATAACCCCAATCTGCCCTCACACCCTCAACGCGCGCGCGCTAGTGATTCCAGATAATGAGACCGTGCAGATCATAGGTGAATGCGGCGACGACCCCGTGTCCATGATGCTGACCATGGATGGCCAACTCGGCGAGCACCTTGTATGCAACGATAAGATTAGCATAGGCAAGGCTGATTTCAAAGCGAAACTCGTCCAAATTGAGCCGCAAAGCTTCTACAATAAGCTCCAAAAACGCCTGCGATGGGGCGAACGTTTCAACGGACAATAGCGCTTCGCGAATTCTAAATTATGAATTATGAATTAAGAGGGAAGGCGCTGAAGTAGTCAACTTTGGCGCCTTTTTGCTGTATAATATAGAGGCCTATCTTAATCATTCAATTAGGAGCGCTATTATGCCTTTCTGCCCGAGTTGCAAGTATGAATATTTGCCCGGAATTGCAAAATGCCCGGATTGCCACATGGATTTGGTGGATGAGCTTGCGGCTGCGCCGCAACCGCAGCAGACAGAGTGGGCTGACCTGGTGACTGTTGCGGATTTCAGGTATGATTGGGAAGCTCAGTCGGCAAAGATCAGGCTGCAGTCTTACGACATTAAAGCTGCTCTCTCAAATGAGATCATATCGCAGGTGGACTGGCCAGTTGCTTTTATGACAGGTGGAATTCATTTGATGGTTAATAGAGAGGATGCCAAGCGCGCGCTTGAGGTTCTTGCTGGGGAAGGGTAGTGGAGAGTGGAAAGTGGAGAGTGGAGAGCCCGGAAGGGAAGGGAGGCTGATGGTTGGATGGTTCGATGGGCTGATAGTTTTGGCTCGGCGGGAGCCTCGCCCTCCCTTTTTTGATCACTTTTCGCGTTTTCGTTTCTTTCGGGCTTTCGCGATTAAAATCCGGCGCTGAGCGCTGACGGCTGATTGCTAATATGCTACTCGAACTTCATATCCAAAACTTTGCTTTGATTGATGACCTGCGGCTGGAGGTTGGGCCGGGGTTTAACGTGCTTACGGGTGAAACCGGGGCGGGGAAATCGATTGTTGTGGACGCTATGAGCGCGGCGCTGGGCGAGCGCACGGGCAGCGAGATGGTGCGCACCGGCGCTGAGAAGGCGCTTGTGGAGGCGGTGTTTGATGTTTCGTCCAACCCGGCGGCTTGCGAGCTTGCCCTTGAGTATGGCTTCGAGCCAGAGGACGGCATTCTCATTCTTAGCCGAGAAATCGCGCGCGGAGGAAGGTCGCAATCTCGGGTCAACGGCAGGACCACCACCACGGCGGTCCAAAAAGAAATCACCAGCCGAATGATCGATATTCACGGCCAGCATGAGCATCAATCAATATTGATGGTGCCGCTGCATATCGATATTTTCGATGCCTGGTGCGGGCCCGACACTTTGGCCCTGCGGGACGAAGCCCGAGGCGTTTTCACCGAGCTTTCAGATATAATCGCAGAGCGCGACAGGCTTCAGACCGACGAGCGCGAGCGGGCGCGGATGCTGGACCTTTATCAGTTCCAGGCCGAAGAGCTTGCCGCCGCAAATCTGCACGCGGGCGAAGATGAAGAACTCGCGAACGAACGAAACCGGCTCGCAAACGCTGAAAAGCTATATACGGCGGCATCTGAGATTCATGATGCGCTCGCGGGCGATGGAGGCAGCATAGACAGCCTGAGCCTGGCATCGACATCGGCTGAGCGAATGACGCGCTTCGACCCGATCGTGGAATGTTTCGCCGAGACCGTTAAAGAGGCGCTCATCAATGCTCAGGAGGCCCTTTCGGCAGTTCGCGACTACCGCGATGAGGTCGAAGCCAACCCCGCTCGCCTCGAGCAGATTGAGGAGCGGTTGGACACAATCAGGCTCCTTAAACGCAAGTATGGCGACACCATCGAAGATATGATTAAATACCATGAAGACCTCGCCAACAAGATTTACGGCCTGATTAACGCCGATACACGCTCGCAGGAGCTTACTTGTCGAATTGAGGATCTTCGAACCCACCTGGAATCAGTCTCTGCAAAATTGACTGCTCGCAGGAAGGGAACTGCCCCTGATTTCGAGAAGAAAGTAGAACAAGAACTCGCCGACCTTGCTATGGGCAAGACGAAGTTTGAGGTCGGAATCACTCCAACCCAACCCGGTCCAAAGGGAGCCGATGCGGTCGAGTTCATGATTTCGCCCAACCCCGGCGAGCCCGTGAAGCCGCTTGTGAAGATCGCATCGGGCGGCGAAATGTCCAGGGTCATGCTCGCGCTGAAATCCGTCACCACCAGTGCAGAGACGCCGACCCTTGTCTTCGATGAAATTGACACAGGCATCGGTGGGCGCACCGCTCAGGTTTTGGGTGATAAGCTGGCATCGATATCGGGCAAGTATCAGGTGATGTGCGTCACCCATCTGCCGCAGGTCGCCAGCAAGGCCGCGAGGCACTTTACGGTCGAGAAAGTGGTCGAAGGCGGAAGAAGTTTTGTCAGGGTTAGAACATTAGAAGGCGAAGAGCGTGTGATGGAATTGGCGCGCATGCTCGGCGGCGAGGAAACATCCAGCGCCGCTGCCGAACACGCCAGGGAGATGCTCTCACTTGCAGATCAGCGGAACAGTTAGGCTAGATAAACGAACAAAGGACCTTGCGAAGCGGCTCAAACCGGGGGATATCGCCCTCATTGACCACGCAGACATCGATTCCACCGCCGCGCGGATGCTGGTTGAAGCGCGCGTGGCGGCGGTGGTGAATGTTGCCAAGTCCTGCTCGGGCCGCTACCCTAACCTCGGCCCGCGCGTGCTGTTGGATGCGGGAATCGTGCTCATAGACAACGCAGGCGAGGAGCTTTTCAAAGGCATCAAGGAAGGCGAGACCATTAACAGAGTCGGCGGTGAAATCCGGCGCGGCGAGGTCACGCTTTCTAAAGGCGAAGCGCTCACAAAGTCCAGAGTCACGCAGTTGCTCGAAGAGGCCAAAACCAACCTTGGAGATGTGCTCCAGCAGTTTGCCGAGAACACGCTGAATTATGTAATCAAAGAAAAGTCGCTGATTCTAGACCCGACCGCTCTTCCGGATGTGAACACCATCATCAACGAGCGGCATGCGCTGGTGGTGGTTCGCGGCGAGTCTTACAAAGAAGACCTCTCGACAATCCGCAGCTATATTCGGGATATGAAGCCCGTGCTCATAGGCGTGGACGGCGGGGCTGACGCGCTGATGGAGATGGGATTACAGCCGAATATAATCATCGGAGACATGGACAGCGTGAGCGATGCCACGCTCAAATGCGGCGCCGAGTTGATAGTTCACGCTTACACAAACGGCAAAGCCCCGGGGTTGCCTCGCTTAGAAGAGCTTGGCCTGGCGCCGCAGGTCTGCGCGGTTCCGGGCACCAGCGAAGACCTTGCGCTGCTGTTGGCCTACGAAAAGGGCGCAGAGCTGATTGTGGCCGTAGGAACTCACTCGCACTTAATAGATTTTCTGGATAAGGGCCGCAAAGGCATGTCCAGCACGTTCCTTACTCGCCTGAAAGTAGGCAATCGACTCGTCGACGCTAAGGGAGTAAGCAAGCTCTACAGGCCTCAGCCGAATCTGAAATACGTTGGCGTGCTCGCAATAGCGGCGCTCGTTGTCATAGCCACCGTCATGGCAACCTCACCCGGCATGCAAGAACGAATGCAGGCAATAATCTCAGACATGAAAGCCCAGTTCTGGCAAGTTTATACGAGGATGAAGCCTTGGGAATGGAGAAGGTAGGGAATAGGTTACAGGGAACAGGGAATAGAAGGGAAGGTAGGAGACGCGTTATGACACAAATTAACTCGCATAGAGATCTTATCGTTTGGCAGAAAGCAATGGATTTGGCTGTTTGTGTATACCAATTAAGCAAATCCTTTCCAAAATCAGAGATTTACGGTATGACTTCCCAGCTTACGCGGGCGGTTGCCTCTGTTCCTGCAAACATTGCTGAAGGAAATGCACGAGGTACGGGCAAGGACTACTCACATTTTCTTGCCATTGCAAAAGGTTCCTTGATGGAAACAGAGACATTTTTGATGCTGGCAATCAGGCTAGATTATATTAAGTCAGAAGATACATGCGCAATCTTTGGGCTTATAACTGAAATTAGTAAGATGCTAACTTCTATGCGCAATAAGATAGAAAGGTAGGGGACAGAGAATAGGGAACAGGGAACAGGGAATAGTTGGGAAGGGAGTTTTTTCGAGTAAGCTTATCTCTTGAGATAATTAGAAATTCTTCTAAGTTAGGAAAAACGAGAAGGGATTTACGATTATGGCTTTGGTTAATTCGCATCGGGATTTGATTGTTTGGCAGAAGGCTATGGACTTGGCTGTTTGTGTATACCAATTAAGCAAATCCTTCCCGAAATCAGAGATTTACGGTATGACTTCCCAGCTTACGCGGGCGGTTGCCTCTGTTCCTGCGAACAATTGCTATGCCCGCTATAATAAGATAATAGACAAGAGGATGTATTGGGTACAATCCGGACTATTCCCTGTTCCCTGTTCCCTATTCCCTAGTTTTCAGGAGCAAACATGATCGACATACGCTACCACATATACAGCTTGGCCGCAGTGTTTTTCGCGCTGGCGGTGGGGATTGTTGTCGGGTCGTCTTTTGCGAACCGCGCGCCTTCCACTGCGGGCGCTAAGAGGACCATTGCCCGTTACGAATCTCTCATTCCCAGTCTTAAAAGGGACATTGAGACTGCCACTGATGAGCGTCGGGCAAAAGAAGCTCAGGCGAAAAACAGTGAGGACTTCTGCCGCGCGGCGCTGCCGATTGTTGCTAAGGGCAGGCTGGAATGGAGAAATGTGGCCATTATTCAGACCGGCGATTATGACGATATTTCTGGATATGTGAAGCGCGCCCTGGAAATGGCCGGAGCGAGGGTGAACAGCATCACCGATATCGACAGCAAGTTCGCATTTGAGAACTACGAAAAGGTCTCCCAAGTGCTTACTTCCTGCGGGATAGCGCCGCCGAGCGATTTGAAAGAGGCAGCGAACAAGCTCTTAGCGCTAATCACTGAAGCAGCTTACACATCGCAAGGTTCGGAAATCCTTGCTTGTATCGAAAAAGCGGGAGTTGCCAAGTTTACGGGAGATTATAGCAAGTATAACCATATGGTGGTGCTTGTTGGAGGGTTAGAAACAAAAGAGAAAGACAATTCGGGCAATCTGGACTCCCAACTCATTGCCCTGCTTGAGAAAAAGGGCGCAATTGTGGTAGGATGCGAGGGGTCGCAAGCGGCCGGATCATGCGTGCCCAAATGGAGCAAGATGGGAATCGCGACCGTTGATAACGCGGATACGGCTATGGGGCAAGTTGCCTTAATTTGTGCGCTGAACGGAGAAAAAGCCCAGTTCGGCACAAAAGAGACTGCAGAAAGATTGATTCCGCAGACATTGGAGAAAAAGTAGTTGGATAGAGCAACGGCGCTAATACCGGCGTTCAATGAAGAGAACATCATAGGCGAAACCGTGAAGGCGGTGCTTGGGATGCCTGGGATCGACGAAGTGTTGGTGATCGATGATGGCTCGGATGACGAGACTCCGATCATCGCATACAACGCCGGCGCGCGCGTGGTGCAGATGAATAAAAACTCCGGCAAAGGCGCAGCTATGAATCGCGGCATCGAGGAAACAGACGCCCAGATATTGTTGATTATAGATGCAGACCTTGGCGAGACTGCTGCCGAGACCTATAGGCTATTAGAGCCGATATTCGCTGGGCAGGCGGATATGTCCATTGCCGTTATGAAAGCCCCTGACGGGCACAAAGCCGGCTTTGGGTTTGTGATGAAATTAGCCAGATGGGGTATCAAGAAATACGGCGGCACGGTGGTTACCGCGCCGATTTCGGGTCAGAGAGCGATCAGGCGGAAGCTTATAGATGATATAGGCGGGTTTGAAAAGGGATTTGGGGTGGAGACAGCGCTAACAATCGATGCGCTGCGCAAGGGCTATAAAATAGTGGAAGTTCCCCTACCCCTAACCCACCGGCTCTCCGGCAGAACGCTCAAGGGTTTTGTTCACCGTGGAGAGCAGTTCATAGACATTGCAAGAGCAATCTGGCTGCACCGAAAAAAGTTTTGAGTTTTGAGTTATGAGTTCTGAGTTTTGATTCGATATTGGTGGAACAACTGTTTATTGCAGACTTATTTCTCATGGGGTAAATATGATAGGTTATACACCTGCTGAAAAGTTTAAATACTGGCTGTTTCAAGACAAAATACCGCTGACAAAGATACTGATATTGTCGAATTTGATTACGTTTCTGGCGATAAGACTTTTCCATGTATCAGCGGTCATGGAGTATATGTCATTCTCTCCGCTCTGGGTGTTAAAATATCCCTGGACTGTTCTCACTTACCCGTTCATTGGCACATGTTGCCCGACATGGGGGCCGATTGGGTTATTATTCAGTCTTTATTGGCTATGGGTGGCTGGTGGGAGCCTGGAACGCTCCTGGGGTTTCGGGCGATACTCTGTCTACTTATTTTCGGTAACTGTGTTATCTGCCTTAGGCATTTTTATCGGAGGCTACATTATCAGTCTGCCGGTGCCGTTGGCGGGTCTTCTGCTTCCATTATCTTGTATCACAATTTCGTTCGCGATGCTTAATCCAGAGCAAGAAATCATACTGATTATCATACCAATGAAGCTTAAATATTTGGCGATATTGGATTTTGCGCTCACTTTCATCTCATATGGTCAATATAACTTAATTTTGGGCTTATTCGCACTTTCTGGGTGCACGTATGCTTACTGGTATGTTATGCGCCCAACCCGCATCTCCGCGCCTGCTTCTAAAAACCAAGGCGATATTGTGCGAGTATTCGGAAAGCGCAGCATTTGGCGAATGCTGAACCCGTTCGCATGGATAAAGGAATGGAACGACAAACGCAAGCTCAAGAAGTTTTTTGATAAGTCGGATTTTAAGGATTAGGGCGACTAAGGTCTATATAGTTGACGAATAAGCTAATACATGGTTCAATACATCATCAACTGCAAAGAGGTGAAGACAATGTCCGCAATGAAAGCTGAAGAAGTTTATAAACGCCACATCAAGCCGTTACCGGCCAAAGAGCGTCTGCGTATTGTTGAGATGATCGGGCATGACCTCGCAGAAAACGCAGATAAGACCATCAAAACAAAGACTCGCAGCATCATGGAATTGCACGGACTTGGCAAGGAAGTCTGGGAAGGCATTGATGCGCAGGAATATGTGAACAAGCTGCGCAGTGAATGGGATCCAAGACCATGATAAAGATAGCTGATGCTCTAAGCGGCGTCTCGAGAATTGGTATCGACACCGCGCCAATAATCTACTTCATTGAGTCCAATTCTTTATATGACTCATGCGTGACGCCAATATTCGAGATGATCGAGCAAGGTAAAATCACGGGAGTTACCTCGGTAATATCACTCACTGAAGTGCTCACTTTACCTATTAAACTCGATCAGCCCCAGCTTTATATGCAATATCGTGATTTACTGATGAACTCTTCAAACCTTGAATTGATTCCGGTAGACCAAGTGATCGCAGAACGCGCCTCATTACTCCGCGCCCAATATGGACTGCGCACTCCAGATGCGATTCAATTGGCAGCCGCAATCGAATCCGGCTGTGAGGCATTCCTGACAAACGATTCAGGCTTAATTAGGGTCACCGACATCAGCGTTATATCCTTAGGCGATTTGACTTCATAACCAATACAATGAAATTCTTAACTCCAATATTCCTTCTCCTAACAGCAATAATTATCCACATTGCCATTTTTCGCCTGGCCCCTAAGATGGGGCTGGTTAAGCTCAACTATAAGAAAACTCCCATTATGGCCTCTTACGGCATTGCTGCGTTTGGGTATATTGCGGCGATTTTGGTTGCGCTGGCGCTGCTGGGGTATGGCGGGTGGCGGGAAACTGAGCTTTATTTGGCTGTTATGGGCGCGATGTGGGCGCTGGGGGCGGCCGACGATATATTTGGTAATCGAGATGTTGGAGGATTTAAGGGACATTTCAAGAAGCTGTTATTAGAAAGACAGCTTACCACCGGCGCGTTTAAGGCAATTGGAGGCGGGTGCGTTGGAATTGCTGCTGGTTGGTTTGTTTCGGGTGGAAATCCCGTCAAATGGGCGTTAGCCGCGCTTCTAATTCCGCTGGCTTCTAATATATTAAATCTATTTGATCTGCGCCCAGGTAGGGCTGTGGCTGTATTTTTCTTTGGATTAGGTGTAACATGTATACGGGCTGGCGCGCAGCTGGCCGCGCCGTGGCTCATTGGAAGCATTGCTATAGTGGCGATGGCGTTTGGGGTATTGGACTCCCGCGCTAAGGCGATGATGGGAGATTCGGGTTCCAACGCGCTTGGCGCCGCTATGGGCCTTGCAATGGTGACAAACACAGGGATTGTGTTTCAGATATCTGCAATCATAATCATAGTCGCTATCCACCTGTATTCGGAAAAGCGCTCGGTATCGGCTTTAATAGAACGAAATCCTGTGCTTAAGAGTATTGATCGCCGATTGGGGGTGCGGTAAAATTGGGCGAAATAAAGATTGACCGCGAAAAATGCAAGGGTTGTGAGCTGTGCATTCATTTCTGCCTCAACGACTGTATTGTAATGGAGGACGGCTTCAACCACAAAGGCTACAGGCCGTCGTTATTCATAAATGTTGAGAAATGCTCAGGGTGTGCCGTATGTGCCCGCGTGTGCCCCGATGTTGCGATAGAAGTCTGGAGATAGTCAATGACGACTAGAAAGCTGATCAAAGGTAATATTGCTATCTGCCATGGAGCCGTCGCTGCGAAGTGCGATGCATTCTTCGGCTATCCAATAACCCCACAGAATGAAATTCCTGAGCTAATGTCTGATCTGATGCCAGCCAATGGAGGGATATTCCTCCAGGCCGAAAGCGAGATTTCGGCAATAAGTATGGTTTACGGAGCCGCGTGCGCCGGTAAGCGCGCTATGACTTCTTCCTCCAGCCCGGGCATAAGCCTCAAGCAGGAGGGGATTTCTTATATTGCTGCCTGCGAGCTGCCGTGCGTGATCGTAAACGTGCAGCGCGGCGGCCCCGGCCTCGGAAACACCCTGCCCAGCCAGGCGGACTACTTCCAGACCGTCAAGGGCGGCGGGCATGGCGATTACAAGATGCTCACGCTGGCGCCGTGGAGCGCGCAGGAGTGCTATGAGTTTATGCCGCTGGCATTTGATCTGGCAGACCGATACCAGAACCCCGCAATGATCCTGATGGATGCTATCGTGGGTCAGATGCTGGAGCCGGTGGATTTGCACAATAATTTTGAGATATGCGATTATTCGAAATCCTGGGCGACCATAGGCGCGAGGGGCAGAGCGCATAACATCATAAACTCCCTCTGGATCGACCCTGAGGTTATGGAAAATCTCAACCTGCGTATGCAGGCGAAATACGCCGCAGCGCAGCTTCATGAGACCAGGTATGCGGAATATCGGACCGATGACGCCGAGCTGATTCTTGTAGCCTACGGAAGCCCCGCGCGAATCGCCAAGACCGTTGTGGATATGGCCAGGGATGAGGGCATGGCGGTCGGGTTGCTTAGACCTATTACGCTTTTCCCTTTCCCCTCGGCAAGAATAGCCGAGTATGCGAAGAACGGCAGCAGATTTATGGCCCTTGAAATGAGCGCCGGCCAGATGGTGGAGGATGTGAGACTCGCGGTCAACGGAATGGCGGATGTGGCGTTCTACGGAAGAACCGGCGGAGTGGTTCCCACCCCGACCGATATTCTGAACGTGGTTCGCGCGAGCTTCAGCAAACCGCCGGTGTTCTCGAGTTATCCTTCTGAGCGAAGGAGTGTAAAATAATGCAAAAAGTCTTTGAACGGCCCAAGGGCCTCACAGATAATGAGTTCGCTTATTGCCCGGGATGCCTCCATAGCGTGGTCCATCGAATGATCGCGGAAGTGATGGAAGAGCTCGATATCATCCAAAACACAGTCTGCGTTTGTCCCGTAGGCTGCTCGGTGTTTATGTATGAATATATGGCTTGCGACGTGATTGAAGCGGCGCATGGGCGGGCTCCTGCGGTAGCGACGGGTGTTAAGCGCGTATTGCCGGACCGGGTTGTTTTTGCCTACCAGGGCGACGGTGACCTTGCCTCCATTGGCACGGCTGAGATTATTCACGCGGCCGCCCGAGGCGAACAACTCAGCGTGATCTTTATAAATAATGCCACTTACGGAATGACCGGCGGACAAATGGCGCCGACGACGCTTATCGGACAGAAATCGACCACGTGCAAGATGGGAAGAGACCCCCAGATCAGCGGTTACCCAATTAAGATCTGCGAAATGCTGGCGACGCTGGACGGGCCTTCTTACATCGAAAGGGTTGCGCCGACCAGTCCCGCCGGGCTGGTGAAGACCAAGAAAGCTATCAAGAAGGCGTTCCAAAACCAGATCGATGGCAAGCGATTCTCGATGGTAGAGGTTTTAAGCAACTGCCCGCAGCAGTGGCATATGAACCCGATAGACACTTTCAAGTTCATCGAAGACGAAGTTTCCAAGGTGTTTCCGCCGGGAGTTTATGTGGATCGGTAAGAAACAGGGAACAGGGAATAGAAGGGACAGGCGAGATTGCAAATCTGCCCAAACGCAGTTATCATGCTGCTCAGCACAGGCCAACCTTTTAACTTATGACTTATGACTTATAACTTATAACTTATAACTTATAACTTATTGACTTATGACTTTTAACTATCTCCGAAGGAGATTACGAACATGCACCATGAAGTAAGAATTGCGGGAATGGGCGGCCAGGGTATTATGCTGGCTGGTCAGCTCCTTGCTTATGCAACCGTAATTGAGGATCGGAACGTGGTCTGGTTCCCTGCTTATGGGCCTGAGACCCGAGGAGGGACTGCGGACTGCACCGTTATTATGTCAACCGAGGAAATCGGCTCGCCGGTTTCCAGTTCACCGCACACCCTGATCGCGATGAACCAGCTCTTGCTGGATAAATTTGCGCCCGAAGTAAGGCGCGAGGGCCTGATTTTAGTGAATACCTCCCTGGCGAAAGCTCCCGATTATCGCAAAGATTGCAGAATAGTGGAAATCCCGGCAACCGATATCGCCGCCGAGCTTGGCAACGCCAAAGCCGCAAATATGGTTCTGCTTGGCGCTTATGTGCAGATGGTGAAGCCGGTATCGCTCGATTCCATTGAGAAATCCATGAAAGAAGCGCTCCCCAAGCGCAACCATTCGTTTATCCCGCTTAATGTAGCGGCGCTTATGAAGGGCGCGGAGATAGCTGCGGGGATGGATTTGGGTTGATGGGCCGATAGCCTGATAGTTCGATGGTTAGATGGTCAGATAGTTTTGTGAGCCTATCATCAGCGGTTCTATAGGGGAGGAAGGTATGGTGGAGAGAGCGGAGAGGTAACTCTCCCCACCGGAGTCAATCGCAACAATTACCAGCGCCTAACGTTAACGCCGCCGTAACCAGCAGATGGGATCGATGAGGGCACACCGTAGCCGCCCATGATGCCGCTGGGGTTGATTCCACTGCCGCCATAGTTGCCATAGCCGCCGGGGCTGCCGTAACCGCCATAGCCAGGACTGCCATAGCCCCCATAGCCAGGATTGCCGTAGCCGCCATAGCCTCCAGGACTGCCGTAACCGCCATAGCCAGGATTGCCGTTACCACCGCCATATAACCGGTTGGAGTCCGCAGAGCCATCCAGGTATGCAAGTATCTCGCTGGGGCTGCTATGGTTCAGAGGAATCTTCTCTATAATAATCTCAGTGGTCTTCGGCTGCTCGACTTCCGGGATCGGCGTCGGAATCTCTACAACAGTTGGAGTTGGAACGTCTACTCTTTTGCTAATCTGGTAGACATCGCCGTTCTGCCTATATGTTAGACCTGCGGATTTAGTCAGGCTGCGCAGTGCAGCATCGAACGGCACATCCGTAAACGATACTGATGAGACAAACCCAGAAACATCCTGATCTATAGCGTGACTCCTGCCGGAGCCTCTGAATAGCGCCTGAATGGCTGACCGAACATCAATATCTTTGAATTCCAAATTCACCAAATCAACCGATTTGCCGGTGTTGTTGGCAGCTTCGGCAAGCGAAGTGTTGGGGGAATCAGCAGCCCATACAACCGACCCCGAGGGCAAAGCAAATAATCCAGCAGCAAATAGTAAAGCCATACAACAAATACAGGTTCTTCTCATGTCCGATTTTCCTCCATAAGGATGTTATACAATTATTAGACTCCGCAAAACCAGGAATGTGAACACTATCTTTCAAAAATCTACTAAATATTTAGACGTTCGTTCTGTCGTCGGGTTACTTAGTCTCGCAAAATCGGGCTAAAATTGCATTGTTTTATTCTTACCCACCCCGTAGAGGTTGAAAACCAACATCATTTGCTTTGTTTTAGCCATTGTTAGGTGTCTGCGAGTAGAGGTAGAATCATGCAAGCATGCAATTATATGCTCGGAGGTATGGCCAGATTGAATTATTGAAATAAAGTGGAGAGCAGGGAAGGGAGGCCGATGGTCTGATGGTTGGATGGCCTGATGGCTTTGGCTCGGCGGGAGCCTCGCCCTCCACGCTCAGGGGGCCGGAGACCCCCTGAGATCTATGACCCCCTGAGATCTATAAATTATTCGTCTATGTCACTCAATGAAAAATCCCATGCCACTGTCTTTGCGGACTTTCGCGTGCTTAACACAACGTGTTTCAGGCTGGGGCGCGGGGTTGGTCTGGCGGCTAATCTTGCCTTTGATGACGGTTTGGCGGCTTTTGCTGTGACCTTGGTTTCAGAAGCTGTCTCGTCTTTTGGCGGGGCCGGGGCAGCTACTGCAAGCGGCGCTTTACGAGCAGGGGTGGAGCGGATGCGTTTTGGGTGGACATCCATGCTCACGCCGCCGCACGTAGTCTGAATCATACTAAATGTTCGCGTGGAGCCGTCGGAGGCATCGTAGCTGTCTTTGGAGATTCGCACGTCCGTGAGGCCGTTTACACCTCGGCTAACGGGGACATTTTTTACCTTTTGATACTTGAGAAGATAGCCCAACCCGCTTGGGGCGACACTGTCCGCGCGGTCGGCTTTCATCATCTTCGCCAGCGCGACGAACCGAAATAGACCCTGGAGCTTATGGTAGATCGGACGGGCTTGCGCTATTTCCTGGTATTTGGCGGTGAACATTCTCGCGAACTCGCCAGCCATTGGGTCTGGTCTGCCTTTGCCTGCGATTGCGCCATGCTCATTTAGGAACTCTTCTTCGGTGAGCAGCCTGATTGGGCAACTGCGGAGTATGCTGATGCCGTCTTTCACCTCGTAGGTGGTCTCGCCTGGGCTGAACCAGAAGCGGTTCAAGGTCATCCCGGGAGCGCGGTCATCTTTGCCAGAGGATAGAGATTGCTTCATCTGGCTTGTATGCATATCGGTTAGGCTTTCGAGGCCATCTATACCCAGCGCAACGCTGCCATTGACTATGCGCTTCATGTAATAATCAGCATCCACCATGACCTTGGAAAATCGGCTATCGAACGGCGCTCCCATCACCCTCACGCTCTGGGGCTGCGCGCCGATAGTTTTCCAACTTTCCGAAAATCCCTTGAGGCTTTCAGAATCGGCTGAGTCGAACTTTGGAACCTCAAGCTCTTTTAGCTGTTGCAACACTTTGGGGTCCGGGTCAATCGAGCACCCGGGCGCGTAGTGGCAGCGGACACCGTTTTCAACCTTAATATAAGTCATCCACGCGCTTCGCAAGGCAACTGCGAGATCATCAAGATAGAGCGGCGGGAGTTCCGGGTCAACTTTACCCACCAGAACTACGTCGTGAGACTTCGCATCGATCAGATAACCTAAAACCTTAGTCACCCCGCAGAGGCGTTGAGCATCAGCCGAGCCACCACTTTTCATAGAGGCCGCGAGGGCATTCAGGGATATCGCTCTGCCCGTGGAGGCGAACGCGGGCACGGATATGATCAGCGCTGTTATGATAATTTGAATTATTGTTTTAGTTTTCATATGGTCACCTGTGAGGATTTCCCCCTTTCGCGAAATCAGCGCATATTCGCTCCATTCGCGATTCAGTGCAAAGGGCGAGACTAGCGGACTAAACGGAACCCGACGCCGCCGTTACCGTAGCTCGGGACGCCGTAGATGCTGCGGCAGGCGCACCGGACGCTGTCGACGTCGAGGCCGCCGTAGCTGCCGCACCAACCACCGCCCCGCACGAAACGAAAGCTGCCACTTGCAGGGCCCTGGGGGTTGCTCTTTGGGCTTTTAGAATAATATTTGTCTCCATACCAGTCCTTGCACCACTCCCACACATTGCCAGCCATATCCTGGCATCCAGACGGACTTGCACCACTCGGGTAACTGCCCACTGGAGCAGTCTGATAACGCTTATATCCTCCGCCAGCGGAGTTATGATCAGCAAAGTTATTGCACTTTTCAGCATCCCAAACATCACCCCAAGGGTAAACATTGGCATGTTTCGTTTTAGAATTCCATCTGGCTGCACGTTCCCACTGAGCCTCAGTAGGCAGATGACCGCCAGCCCAATTACAGAAAGCTTCCGCTTCATAATAGCAAACGCTAACTACGGGGTGGTTATCTGTCTGGGTAAATGTTTGTTTTCCCCAAGTCTGCTTAGCAGCCCAGCTTTCCGGCTCGGTGCGTTTCTTCGATATTTTCCATTTCCAGCCCTCGTTTGACCAGTAGGATTTATTGGAGTAGCCGCCTGCTTTTATAAACTGCTTGTATTGACCACGCGTGACCTCATATTTGCCTATGGAGTAGGCTGAAAGAGTTACCGAGTGTTTAGGTAGTTCAGTCGGGTTTGAATACTTTTTGTCATTGCCAACACCTGAGTTGCCCATCAGAAAAGAACCTGCTGGGATGGAAATCATCTGTATCTTTAGCATTGATTTAGAGGGCGGCTTGGACGATGCGCAACCCACCAGGCACAAAGCCACCACCGACAATGCAACAATGGAACAAACTACAATTCTTATTCGCTTACTCAATTCTTGACCTCATCAATATATGGCAGGAATCCAGAGTCAGGGAAGGGACTCGACACCTGCGGTGTCGGCTTCGGTTGCATGCATCCGAAGCAACAAGCATTTGGATGCAGGCTTGCTGTGCAGCATTATAGCACAATTTCCCGTTACACCTAGCGCCCCAATATTTTGGGCGATGACCAGGCGGGCTCCAACTTCACTTCCAACCACACCCGTCACCACTACTCGGTTGCCCGCGATGAGGCTGCCAGTGGCGAAGTTGCCTTCAACCAGTATCTTCGTCCTGACCTCGACCCCGCCCGAAGCGTAGCCGTCAGAAATTGTGAACCACTTGCCGCTCGGATCGATTTGCTTCACTATTCCCGAAACCTTAACCAGTTCCGCTGCCAATTTCGCATCCGTGTGAACGGATTTCGAGGTAACAAAAACGGGCTTGACCGCCGCGCCAGTCTCGTTATACGCAGACGCGCTGAGCTCGATATATCGCTCGCCCGTGCTGGGTATGGTCTTCATAACGCCGGTGACCGTCACACACGTGCCAGCGGTCACGCTGTCCTGACCGGTCGCGCCATCCTGCACACGAATGCCTGCGGACCTGTTCGGCTCTTCCACATAGAAGTAGGTCGTGGTTCGCACATTGGATGTGTTGCGCGGCGCGCAGGTTACGGGCTTGGCAGTTAGAGTCACTATCTTGTCGTTATCCAGTTTCCGGGCTTCGGCCACGGTAGCGCCAGCCTGGCCCGCCGCCAGCAGCGCTATTTCATCAGCAGCAAGCGCCGAGTCAAAGACCTGCGCAGAGGCAATCGAGCCGCTGAAGTAGTTAGCTGGCGCGTTGGCGCAGGCGATATAGAAGTAGTCGGTCGTGAATATCGAAAGCGTCTTGGCCTCAGTGGCGTTCAGCAAGCCATCCACGTAGACACTCTCGACTGCGCCATCGAAAGTGACCGCTATATGATGCCATTTTGCCGCCGCAGGCGCGCCGCCGCTGTATGGCATGCCGCTTGCGTCGCTTGTGCTGCCGTGAGCTGTGGCTCCGCTGGTCGTCGAAGAGCCGTAATTGACCTGTGCGTTTGTGCCGGATGCGCCGCCGGTGTGTGACCAGGTAAGCATGCATTCGTTGGTCGCGATACTCGGGTTATACGCCCACATCGATACCGTGTATTTGCCGTTGGTTGTGATCGTGCTCGGGCTTAGGAATGTGCTTTTCATACGATTTGAGCCGCTGAATGTCACGCACCTTCTGCCTGCAAGGAATGTCACTTGCGGGTTGGTGGTGTCGTTGCCGAAACTGCCTGCGAGCGCACCCGCATTAGCCCATGTAGTAATAGCGCCGAGCGGCAGCTTCGAAGCATCCATATCGACAAGCGCTCCTGTGGGAATCTGGCTCACTGCCACGCTCTGCGTGTATTCGGTCTCGATATTCTCAAAAAAGAGCCCCTGGAACCGCCCCGCAGCCATTGTGGGCAGCGTGATCTCAATCTGATAAGGCGTGTCCGCCAGGAGATTGGAACCGTCAATATAATACCCTTGGAACATATAGTCGCCCGCAGGCACATAGCTGCCGTTATAACCCTTATTGACCGTCACCGATACCCCGTTGATCTTAGCGGTCACAGCCATGGTCGGCCATGCATCGGCTATATGAATGAATATCAATTGCCTATACGGCGCAGTCCAGGCGGCATACAGATCTTCCGTAGTGAAAGTGACCGGCAAAGCGTTGCGCCTGTTCTGTAGTTGGTCTTTTATCCTCTGAGGAATCCTGAAACTGCCCCGGTAAGTGGTGGTGGCGAATTTTGCATCATAAGCGCCGATCTGCTGGTCTATGCCAAACTTCTCTCCCGCAAACTTAACCTTGCCAATAAGCGTATCGCCGTTTCGAGTAGCATTGACTTGGCGGCCGTTGACCGTGACTGAGTTTACAACTGTTCCCGTCGGCACCGCCGCGATGAAGTCCTCGAATGCGCCGACTTCGCCGGTCGCATTAGTGATTTGAAGCGCAGTGCCCCACATGGCCGCGCTGCCCTGCATGTTCAGGAGCGTGGGCGCGGTGATGGACGATGCCGGAAGCACCTCAAAGACCATCGCGCTTGTGCCGGGAACAGGTATGCTCACGGTATCGCCATAGTTCCAAAGGCCAGTCCCAGGCTTGCCAATGAACTTGCCGGATTGCGGCTCCAGTTGCTGTATCAAGAACTTAGTGCCACTATTGAGCCCAATAGACTTATCCAGCTTGAAATCGCCCGATATCTTGCGATAGTTCGGGTTATAGAGAAAAATATAGCCGTGATCGCCGATAAACGCAGCAGACCCATCAACTTTACCTATCATAATCTGGCTGATAATCGGCCTGGCATTGCGGAAATACTCCAAATGATCCTCAGCCCAATCCATCCAATAGTTGAACCAATCTTTGTCCGCCTGGCTAATCGCGTCATACTCGGTCTGATCCAATACGGGAATGTAGTTGACGCCCAGGTTGAACGGCGCCGTGCCAACTGTCGAGAGCAAGTTGTATTTCCAGCCCATATAATCCCAGTCGTGCGGGTTGGGTATGATGAGACCACCTGATTCAGTGCGAGTGCCAGCGTGAGTTATAAAGCCCGGCGCAAGCTCTATGGGCGCGAACTGGTCCACCACATGCCAGAACCACTTATATCGGTGCCTCGCTGCATAGCATCTATCGACGTGCAAATCTGAAAACGATCTCCAACTGCCTGAGCCTTCGTCATCATTAAGTGGATGGGGATAAGTACCGGCGAGCCACCACCACGGCCCATACCAGCAATACGTCTGGCGGCCATCGATTACAGCTTCGGGAAGCTGCTGCTTGGTGGTTTCGAGAATGCGGCGAGTGCCGAAAAACTGAGCATACACGCTGGTGCATCCGGCGTCGCCCATGTCTACCCACCAATGGTCGAAGCAGTAACCGCCCGCTCCAGTATGGTTGTAGAAGCCAACAAGATTGTTTACGAGCCAGTCCTGGAAGCTGCGCACACCCGAATCCGCCCAACCGTTAGTGTTGGTCCACTCGGGGTTCTGCCATGGCATTGATGGATAAACATAAGCAACCAGCTTCACATTCTTGGAAGCCGCATAGTCCAGCATTTCCTGTATTGACGATGGAATGGGGCCGGTGATCGGGTCCCAAAGACCATTTCGTATTTGTTGCCCCATGCTGAACCAGAGGCAATACTCGGCTTGCCATAAGTCTGCGTTATAAGCTGGTGAGTTGGTGGATACAGCGTTGTTTGTAGTAATGTAAAGCACGTAATCGCAGCCAAATTCTTTTGCCCGATCGATAGCGCGTTTGTAGGCAACTCGCCCTTCCGGTGTTGCTGCATCGTTATACATATGTACGGCTTCATTCCACAGAACGTGAATACGAGTGCTCTTCTGTGGGTTTACGAGCAGGAAAGACTTCATACACTGACGCACCGAGTCGACCTCGGACCAATCGAAACCATTTTTAGCGGGGTCGGTAGCCAGATAGACATATTCAGCCACCATTATTGCAGGGAACTTTGTGCCTGAGAGAGCGTAAGGCCCAATGCAGCAGCGGTCGGTTGGGAATGCGCCGTAAGTCGATTTCCAGTCCATGTTGGGAGTGTAGGACAACGTTATAACCTGCCCGCTCTTCGTCCACGCAACATACGGGTTCTGGACCAGCGCGAACATGCCATAGCCGTTCTCTGCCGAGCCATTTGAGAACCGCAAGAAGGTCGTACCCGTATACGCAGCCTGTGCGCCCTGGCCCTGGATTACGCTGTAGATCGCGTTCGTTACGCTGCCCGTGAATGACACGACCGAGTTCACGCGCGATGTCACGCCGGACGGGATAGTCAAAAACATCTGGGCGCACACAAACCGCCAGCCCGAATTGAGCGTGTAGACAACCTGCAACTGCCGGCTTCCGACATTGTAGGTGTAAGTTATCGAGTAGTTCGGCACGATGCTTGTGCTCGCGGGGGTCAGAGTTGCCGTATTGAGCGCTGTGCTGTCAACTGTGATTGAGCTGCTAACTCCGGTGAAGTTGATGGTCTGGCTGGTCGCGCTATCCGTTATACGAATCAGCGCCTTCGAATCGAACTCAGCGGTTATTATTCCATTGCTCAGTATTGTATTCCCCCAAGCGCCGCAGCTCAAAGCAATAATAAATAAAAATGTGCAAAAAAAACTCCAACCAGCAATGTTCCACTTCAATAATCGTCTCATTTTTTTCTCCTCTATGAATGAAATTATAAAAGGCAAGCAGCCCCTCTACTTGTATGATATCCTATATTTGGCGATTGTCAATACCAATATGCATAAATGAGCCTAAACTAACTTGGGTCATGGGATTGATATGCTTCGGGACTGTTTTTCGTCCCGAAGCCCAGCCTTCTTACGTAAACTGTAGTATGCTGGGAATGTCGATGACCAATAACGCAGCAAAATTCATCAAACTTCATTACATCAGCATACTGAAACGAAGGAAATCAGACCATTGTTGTATAATCTTAACAGTATGCCACTAATAGCCCAGTATATAAGTAAAATCAGATCAGCGCTGGCAGCGGGTAATGCCACCGAGCATACTTACCGCGCCGCGTTGCAATCTCTTGTAGAAGGCCTCAAGAGCGGAATTACTGCCACAAACGAGCCCAAGCGCCATGCTTGCGGCGCGCCGGATTTCGTCATTACCGCCAGGCGCGTGCCTATCGGTTATATTGAGACGAAGAATGTGGATGAGATTCTGGACAAGGTCGAGAAAACCGACCAACTGCGCCGCTACCGTGAAAGCCTCGGCAATTTGATTCTTACCGATTATCTGGAGTTTCGCTGGTATGTCGGCGGGGAGCATCGGCTGACGGCTCGTCTTGGCAGGGTGGATTCGCATGGCAAGCTTAAAGAAGACAAAGAGGGCATTGAGAAAGTTCGCGAGCTTTTAAGCGAGTTTCTGGTGACTCAGACGCCTACGGTTGGCAGCCCCAAGGAACTGGCACAGCGCATGGCTCATCTTGCGCGCCTGATTCGCGATGTCACTACCAAGGCCCTTACTGATGAAGACAAAACCGGATCGCTGCATGACCAAATGGACGGCTTCCGCAAGACCCTTCTTCATGACCTCAAAGAAGAACAATTTGCCGATATGTATGCGCAAACCATCTGCTATGGCCTCTTCGCCGCGCGGTGCAATACGAAAGATGGAGCAAACTTCACTCGCGAACACGCTGCCTATGATCTGCCTAAGACAAACCCGTTTCTGCGCAAGATGTTTCAGGAAATAGCGGGTTATAGCCTGGATGATCGAATCGCATGGGCGGTCGATGATGTGGCGAACCTGCTTGCGCATGCAGATATGGAAGCTATTCTCACGGGTTTCGGCAAGCGAACGCGGCTGGAAGACCCGGTTGTGCACTTTTATGAGACCTTTTTGGCTGCTTATGACCCGAAATTGCGCGAAACTCGCGGCGTTTACTATACGCCGGAGCCTGTTGTCTCTTATATAGTGCGCAGTGTGGACCATATTCTCAAAAAAGATTTTGGCTTGAGCGATGGCCTTGCGGATTCCAGCAAAGTTACCGTGAAAACCAAAGATGGCGAGAAGCAGGTCCATAAGGTGCAGATATTGGACCCCGCTACAGGCACCGGCACGTTTCTGCATGGCGTGGTGGATCTGATTCACGAGTCATTCATGGGCAAGCAGGGGATGTGGTCAAGCTATGTGCATGAGCATTTGCTGCCGAGAGTGTTTGGTTTTGAGCTGCTGATGGCCCCTTATGCAGTTACGCATATGAAGCTCGGCCTGCAGCTTGCGCAATCCGGTTATGATTTTGCAGGTGAGGAGCGGCTTGGGGTTTATCTTACTAACACGCTGGAGGAAGCCGAGAAGTTCGCGGGGGTAAATCTCTTTGCTCAGTGGGTGGTTGAAGAAGCAAACGAGGCAAGCCGAGTAAAGATGGACGCTCCCGTGATGGTGGTGCTCGGAAATCCGCCGTATTCAGGCCATTCAGTGAATCGAAGTTGGTACATAAATGAAAACAAAAAGAAAACAGCCACATTCATCGGCAAGCTGATACAAGATTATTACTATGTAGATGGCAAACCGCTGGGCGAAAAAAACCCAAAATGGCTGCAGGATGACTATGTGAAGTTCATTCGATTCGCCCAGTGGCGCATAGAACGCACCGGTCATGGCGTGTTGGCATTCATCACCAATCACGGTTATTTGGACAACCCCACATTCAGGGGGATGCGCAAGAGTCTGATGGATACATTTGATGATATCTGGCTGCTCGATTTGCACGGCAATAGCAAGAAGAAAGAAAAAGCGCCGGACGGCTCGCCTGATAAGAATGTTTTTGATATTCAGCAGGGCGTTGCTATAGGAATCTTCGTAAAGCGAGATGAAGGCTCGCCAGATCAGTGCAAAGTGCGGCATGCGGAGCTTTGGGGTGATAGAGCTGGTAAGTATAAGTGGCTTTCGGAGAAGGCTGTTGCTGATACGCAATGGACAGAGATAAGCCCGTCGAAGCCGTATTATTTCTTTGTGCCGCGAGATGACACACTTAGAGTGGAGTATGAAGAATACTGGAATCTTACTCATGCTTTGCCAGTTAATAATGTGGGAGTAGTCACCGGTCAGGACGCCAGAACAATAGCGTTCTCCGCTGAAGAAGCTACCGTTCTGGCTAATAACCACAGGTTGCCGCGTTCGGTGATTAAGGATATTCTGTACCGCCCATTTGATACTAGATGCATCACATATGATAAGTCAGTCGTAACGCGGAATCGCCAAGATGTCATGCGACATATGTTTTTTGGTCGCAACATTGGACTGGTCTTTATGCGGCAAGTGGCACTTAGTGAGTGTTACACACATTTCCTGGCTACGTCGGTTTTGGTAGACAACCGCGCGTTTTACAGCAACAAGGGCATTATGAGTATAGCACCCCTCTACCTCTACCCATCAATCCAATTCGACACGGAGAAACCCACAGACGCCCCTGGCGGACGCCGCCCGAACCTTGCGCCTGAGTTTATAAAAGAATTCTCTGAAAAGCTTGGTTTGGACTTTGTTTCGGACGGCAAGGGCGACCGCGTGTCCACTTTCGGCCCGGAGGACATTTTCGCGTATATGTACGCCGTCTTCCACTCGCCAACCTACCGCAAGCGATACGCCGAGTTTTTGAAAATAGACTTCCCGCGTCTGCCGTTGACAAGCAGCGCAGACCTCTTCCGCGAGCTTTGCGCGCTGGGCGATGAGCTGGTTTCGCTGCATCTGATGGACGCAACAGGCGCAAACCTGCCCGGGTACCCTGAAAGCGGCTCGGATATTGTGGAGGAAGTGCGGTATGAGCCAGAGGTTGCGCCCTCACCCCAACCCTCTCCCCCAGGAGAGGGAGCCGGAGGGCGCGTGTGGATAAACAAGGCGCAGTTTTTTGATGGGGTGCCGCCGGAAGTGTGGGAGTTCCACATCGGCGGGTATCAGGTGTGCCAGAAGTGGCTCAAAGACCGCAAAGGCCGCACCCTCGGCCACGATGACCTTGAGCACTACAGACGCACAGCAGCCGCGCTTGGCGATACGATTCGGCTTATGGGGCTGATTGATGAGTCGATATTGGGGCATGGCGGGTTTCCGATTGTATAGACGTGGGGTCTCGTCGACTGCGGCGACGGCTTCGGCATCAGGACACCAAAGCAACTGGAATCAGGATAATGATGCAACTGGACGGCTTCGGCATCAGGATACCGAAGCAACTGGAGCTGAAGTACATAATACTGCACATAACAACAGCAAAAGTGCAATTGCCAAACTCTCATTTACATGGTATATTCCAAGTAGCGCTAAAATGCGCGTGAGAAGAGGGATTACAAATGGTAGCAAACAGGCTTGGCATTTCGAATCTGGCGCGGGCGATGTTCGCCCTATTTCTATTGGTTATTTGCGGATCAGCTAGCGCCCAAGTTTTCTATGATAACGAATACATCTGGTCCAACACCGATCCTACCCTGAATGTGCGCAGATCAGAGCATTTCCGGTTTGTATGGGGCAATGGGCAAAACCCGGATACAAGTTCCGAGTATAACTCGGTGACCGAGGCGCTGATACAGGGTAACTTGCAAGCCTTTGAGCACGAGTGGCACGCCACATTCGATGCTCCTCCGGGAGGTGTAGGTTTCCGCCAGGCGAACGAGTCTATAAATGCGACCTATCGTGATGGTAGATTTTATCGCACTAACCTCACTCTTAACAACACAGGCATCTATGCGGGCGGTGGCTGGGGGACCTTGGATGACTACGGTTTCCCATGGTTTGCCGTAAACCCTGCCGGTCTGCACTATGATCCCCAACCAGATGCCAGCTTTCACGAATATTTGCATACCGTGGTCATAAACGCAGCCGGTTTCAATAATACGCCGTGGGACGGCATGTGGCACGAATGCACTATAGACTGGCTGGGTGTGCCATCTTATTGGTATGCCGGAATGGGCGGCTATGCTATACAACATAACTTCACACTTCCAAACGGCCGCGCCTACTATGATGCCTGGCTGTGGGACGAGATTCTGTATGAAGACCCGCGCTATGGAACCGATTTCATCACCAAACTCTGGACTCAAGCAAACGGCAGCTCGGGGGAATACATGTTTGACGCGATTGTAAGGCTGCATCCTGCCGGTGAGCCTGACCCGACCAATTCAATCAAAGACCTGCTGGGAATGATGGCCGCGCGCAATGTCACCTGGGATTATCAAGGCAAGCAATACTATCGCCTGACTACGGGATATACGCTCGATGGTAGCCCGTCTAATGACCGCCTCAGACGAGGCACTTCTGAACTTGTAGCGCAGCCTGGAAATCCGGGTTGGTACAGAACGCCTTTCCAGCATGCGCCTTGCCAGGGCGGTTACGATATTTGTCCGATTGCGCTTACCGGCAAAACAACGGGCGGCTACTCGGTGAGTATTGATTTCCAGCCGCTCTGGGATTCGGTCAGAAAATCCGACTGGCGCGCTTGTTTTGTGGCCGTCAACACTGGTGGAGAAGCCCGCTACAGCAATATGTGGAACAGCGGCATCAACACAATCACTTTGTCTGCTGATGAAAACATACTTTACCTGGTTGTTTCGGCGACTCCTGATTTTCAGGCGTTTAACGGCTTCAACGGCCCTCTTATGACCGATGCGCCGACTGCACCGCAGGCATATCGAGTTGCTTTCGTGAATACAGCCGCAACACCTTACCTGATTATACCGAACCTGCCAAATGTTGCCCACACACATCATGCCAACGGCGGCGGATTCAAAGCCAACACAGCGACCGTTGACGCGACTGCTTATGTGGGTCCTAATGCTGCTGTCTACGACACAGCAAAGGTCCTTGGCAATGCTAGGATTGAAGACTATGCGGTTGTTTATTCAACGGCTCAGGTTAGAGACAATGCTATCGTCAGCGGACACGCCATTGTAAGAGACAGCGCGCAGGTCTACGGCTATGCAAAGGTTCGAGACTGGGCTATGGTTAACAGCAGATCCAAAGTCTACGAAAATGGCCGCGTGATTGAGCACGGATATATATCCGATGACACGCTGATTCATGGGGATGCGGTCATCAAAGGCTGCACGTGGGAGTTCAACCCGGCATCTGGAGACTATCCGAATGTCAGCGGCTGCGCGATCAAAGATGCCGACTGCTCAAATTATGCCGATATGGACCATGGGGTTCTCATGGGCTGGGTCTGGGGCGCCAACCAGGACCGTGCGAACGCACTCACGGATAATGCCTATCTCTACTGCGGGTATGACTTTGACAAAACCAGCCCCAACTATGCGTTGGATGAATACGGCATCACCTACGGGTATCTCATAGGCAGCCCAAGTATCGTGAACGGCGGAGCCACAAACCGCGGCAGCGTTTTGTTTCTTAACGGAACAAGCCAGTACATTGAACTGATGAACGGCGTTTCAGACTTTGACGATTGCTCTTTCGCGCTTTGGATCAAATGGAACGGCGCAGCAGACGAGAAGGTATTCTCATTCGGCGATGGCGCAAACAAATATGTAACGCTCACGCCATCCGATGCTGGCGGCAATCTGAAGTTTGCCATTACAACTACAGGCGTGGCGGGTGAGCAGACTCTTACCGCTGCGGCTTTACCAGCAAACACTTGGAAGCATGTGACGGTAACGCTGTCGGGCGACACCGGAACAATGTATGTAAACGGCGTGCAGGTCGCCGCCAATGCAAGCATGACCCTAAACCCGGATGACTGCAATGGCGCGAACATATCAGGCGCAGGCAATCTAAACTTTTTATGCAAAGGCAACGCGGGCAACTATTTCACCGGTCAGATAGATGATTTCAGAATCTACTGCAAAGCTCTGACAACTACCGAAATAACTGCGCTTCAAACGCTTGCTGGTGGGACTGTCACAACCACTACCGACACCACCGCGCCTACGCCAAACGCCGCAACCTGGCTGGTTGCGCCAAAAGTAAATAACGCAACCTCAGTTACAATGTCTGCAACCAAGGGTGCGGATGCAAGCAACTACATTCAATACTATTTCACCTGCACATCTGGCGGCGGGCACGATAGCGGCTGGACTTCATCCAACAAATACTTCGACAGCGCCCTCACTCCGGGCACAACCTACGCATATACGGTCAAAATGCGGGATAAGGCAGGCAACACGACAACCGCATCATCGGCTTTGAGCGTGACTTTACCCGCTGATACAACCGCTCCCACACCCAGCGTGGCAACATTCCTGCTGCCGCCTAAGGGCATCAGCACGACCGCCATCGCAATGACAGCTACAATGGGCGTCGATGAAAGTCCCTTGGTAGAGTATAATTTCAACAGAGTCCTCCTGCCTGGCGGAACAATACTTGCCAGCAGCGGCTGGCAGACTAACCCCACATGGACAGACACCTCTCTGACCTCTGGAACAACTTACAGCTATACCGTTCAAATGAGAGATGCCTATAGCAACACTGGCACGGTGTCCGCTGTATCGTCCGCGCCAGCCAGGGATGACACTCCGCCCGTCCGTTATACATACGGCGAATGGTGCTCAATGCCCTGGGCTACCATAGACAATAAAGTAGCCATGAGAGCGCGCTCAATAACCGGTGGTCACATTCTTTCATGCAACATCGCAAACGAAACAGTGGAGTATTACTTCCATTGCACAAGCGGCGGCGGACCGGACAGCGGCTGGGTCAGCACGAGCTTATGGACATCACCGTCTGCTGTGGCAGACGGCGCTTACAGCTATCAGTTCAAGATCAGAGACAAATCTGCTCAGTGGAACGAGACGCCCTATTCCAGCATTCAGACAGCGGTCGTAGGCCCAACTACCGGCTACCACAGCTACGCTCTAAATTCGCTTGTAACCGTTCCTGATGAGTATCTCGTCACTTTCAGCGGCACGATAATGCGAGTTAATACCGACAACTATATCGTCAAAGACCTCCTCAGCGGCAACTGGATTAAGGTCAAGCCTCACGCAGCGACCGAACCCACCTATGTGCTTAAGAATTACACCATTAAAGGCCATATGTTCACCTTGAGCGGGGCGAGGCTGGTCACAACCGCCACCCTCACATTCCTAAGCAACCCGGCCACATATACTATCTCTGGCAAAGTCACAAACTCCAGCGGCGTGGGTATTTCGGGCGCTACAGTTTACTTCTCCGATGCTGCAAATGCCTCGGTAAACTATATTGTAACCGCAACAACAGACGCATCTGGAAACTATAGCAAGGCGTTGCCAAACCCATCAACATGGTATATCTGCGCTGGAGCTGGCGCATATAACACTTCTGCAGACCTGATAAGAGCCGTCAACGGAGCCAATATCTCCAATGTCAACTTTACGCTGGAAAGCAGTGCGAAAATATCCGGTAAGGTTACCAAGCGAAGCGACGGTACAGCCATCTCGGGGGCATCCGTCTATTTCTCTACCTCACCGAATGCATTTTCAAGCCCGTTATTCACCGCAACTACGGATGCCTTGGGCAACTACAACCAGCCGGTTCCAATCGGAACATGGTATGTGTGCGCATCGGGCGCTGCCTACTATCCGTCGGCGGATAAAACTGCTGTCGTTACAGGTGTGGACGTAACTGGAATCGACCTTACGCTGGCTTCTAACACCAGAAATATTCCCAGGACGGCGGATTTGCTGTTCTCGTGTGTAACCGATATATTGCCTGCGAGCGGAACCATTGCAACCTGGGCAACCTATCTCCCAGCGGGCGGTACGCTCACAAAGATGAACACTCCAACGGTTGATATAATCAATGGCATTAAGTGGGAGAAGAATCTTTATGCCGATTACGATGGTTTTGACCTCGGAACCTATTCGGCAGCAATCCCTATCAATGGCGCGACCATTGTTGTAGCTGTAAAACCTACTCGCAGCGCAGACTCGGGCAACTGGCGATCCGTCGTAGACATTTTTTACGATCGCCTTGTTTTGGGTTTGCAGAACAACACTGGCTACGTCAATGTGCGGCGCAACGGCAGCTTGGACGTGGGCTCGACGGCTATTCCTGATGGTCAGATCACAATCCTCAGCCTGGTTGTGCAGACAGATGGCAAATACAAAGTCTATGCTAACGGCACTGAGGTCATGAGTAGGACATCCACCAGTGACATGTCCGCAACCGGCCCCGGACTGGTTCCGAGTGTTGCCGGCGCTTATGCCAATCATATCAACGTGGGACGCAACAACCCGGACTCATGGCCAACTTTCAACGGCAATATCGGTGACATTTTTGTCTATAAGGTGACGCTGACCGACCCCGAACGGCTGCAATTGGAAACCGACCTTTACAACAAGTTCATGAGCTACTTCATAACTGCTGCTACCCCAACGGGAGGCACAATCAGCCCGAGCGGGGTGACGCAGGTCAGCTACAAAACCAATCAAACATACACCATAACGCCAAACACAGGCTATACCATCGCGAATGTGGTGGCCGATGGTGTATCCAAAGGCGCAGTCAGCACCTATACATTTAGCAATGTGATTGCTAATCATACGATTTCGGCTGCGTTTAATCAGATTAAATATACGATTACTGCATCGGCGCAAACCGGAGGTGCTATCAGCCCCAGCGGAGCCGTGTTAGTGAACCATGGGGCAAATCAGACATTCACATTCACGCCAAACGCCTCTTACGCCGTATCGGATATTATTGTTGATGGCATTTCTTGCATGCCGGCAAGCAGTTATACGTTTACCAATGTAACTGCGCCTCACACAATCTCCGTCAAGTTCGCCAAACTTACGGGTATGAACAACAAATCTGCTGTAACTTATAACAAGGCTCAAGGAAGGGCCGTCAAAGTTTGGGGTAAGGTTATAACTATCGCCGGAGATAATTTGTCATTCACGATCAGCGATGGCTACTCAACCCAATTGACTGTCTTTGCGAATGGCACGCAGCTTCCTTCCGGGTTCGCCGCAAACAAATATGGGGTAATAACCGGTTGGCTCATCAAGAACGGCGCTAACAATGAGGTTTATGCTCAGACAATAACTGTTCAGTAGTTCGAAAGGGTACACCGCAATTTTACCCCGGCTATGCTTCGGGAACAGCGGTTTTGATGCTTCGGCAGGCTTTTTCTGCCGAAGCATCGAACTGTACGCTCTATTTTTGCTTCACATCAGCCCAGGTAATGCGCATTTCATCGCCGCATTTCCAGAGGCAGCCGCTGATGATCACATTGGTGTTTTTTAGTGAAGCATCGGTCGCGCTGCCTTTGGTTTTGGGCACAACGTTGATGCTCGCGCCTTCTGCTTCGATGGTGTAATAGTCTGCTGCTGCGTCTTTGACATTACCCTCGAAAGTAGCGAGCGCGCCCTCATCTAAGCCGGCAAGTTCACTGACTTTGTAAGCGTGATACCCAGTCTGGTTCGAGACTTTCACGCTCATCACGCTTGAAGGACCAGTCATATTCTTTTGAGGTGATTTGTCCCTCATTCTGAACTGATAGGTGTATTCGCCATCCGGCAATACCGTTGTCTCCCAACTAGATTTATCGATCCAGCCGCTGTCCGGTCCGCCGCCTTTGATGCACTTGAATGAATATTCCACCTCGTTTTCTTCAATGCTGACGCCCTTATCGGCATGCACCGGCCTCGCTCTGAGGGCGATTTTGTTATCGATCATAGCATAAGGACGAGTGAGCCACTCACCCTTAATGAACCTTGCGGGCGGAGTGTTATCTCTTGCTGCCGCAGAAACAGCCTTTGAAACCTTGCCGGTATTTCCTCTGCCGTCTCTCACCTGAACGGTATACTCATACCTTTGGTTCGCCTTGAGGCCGGTGTCTATCCATGTTCGGGTGGATTTCCAGCCACTGGTCTTTTTATCTGAACTTGTGAACTTATATTCCACCAGCGCATTGATATCATCAGCCTTTGCCGCAACCATCTTGATCGCTGAATCGCTGATGCCTTTCGGCTCAGATTCCCATGCGCTTTTGGCAAATTTTGGAGGTTCTCTGTCGTCTGGGGTGGTGACGGTCATAACCGCAGATACTGGAAGCTCATATCCCCCTCGTTTTGCCTTCACAGTGTATGTATAAGAAGCGCCCGGTCTGAGGCCGCAATCCGTATATTTGCTTCCTGATATCCAGCCGCTGTCGTGTCCGCTGCCTGAAGTGCACTTAAAGAAATACTGCACAGGATGAGATTCGCCTTTTATTCTGACGGCAGACATAGTGACAGCCGTATCACTGATTGCAGTTGGCTTCACGAGGAATTTAGACTTCTCTTCGAATGATATCGTCATGGTGGTGGTTGGGATGCTGCTGCTGATAGCAGGCTTTCTAATCTTGACCTGCTCTGCAATCGATGCGATTGCGGCATCAGTCTGCGCGAAACCATATATTCTAAAGTCATCTAAACAGCCCAGGAAATATCCGCCTTTGGCATCTCGTCCAATATAAGCATAGTCGCCGCTGTCGAGTGTGTTTGGGCCAAGGAGAGCGTCAGGAGTAATAGTGATCGGGCTGGTAGCGACAGGCTTTCCATCTATGTAAAGTGTTCCATTGCCGCCCTTGAGAGTTACCGCGACATGCGTCCACGTTGTGGCCGGAAAATCAGATTCGCTGACCAACGCTTGTTGATTCTTGCCGTCGCTGATGGTAAATCTCACTTTGCCGGATGAATCTTTGGTTGTCAGGCTCATCTGCCTGCCCATGCCCGAGCCAAACGCAAAAATCTTCTGATTAGCAGCGCCGCCCTCTCGGTAAATCCACGCGGCGATAGTCATATCTTTGAAGTCAAACATGTCTTTTCTTAGCTCAACATACTTGTCTTTACCGTTGAGAACCAGGACTTGGTTAAGATATTTGTCTTCGGTTATAGAGTATATCGGTTTCTCGCTCATCAAATAGCCCTGCGTAGTTCCAAACTTATCCAGCGCATAGTTGGGGCTGGTTTTCTCGAAATCGTAGCCGCAATATAGCCCGCCTGTGTCTGGTCTGCCATTTGCGTATTCCTGATCGGTGCCCCAAACCCAGCACATGAGCACCGATTTATCCAGGTTTGCGCCGTTGGAGCAGTCGCCATCTTTGATCGCATAGCCTTTGACATCACAATTGCCGAAATCTTGAGTTGAACCCTTGATTGTGGCATTCTCGTGAAGCTGCCCCTTATCGCAAAGATACGCATGCTCAAGCGCTCTGCCGTTATCGAAGACTTTGTAAGAACCCAACACAGTTGCCCAGTCGCGCACCTTGCCGCTGCCATAAACCTGCGCCTTGTCTTTAACCAGCGCATGGCCTGAAATCACTGCGTTATCCTTAACTATCGCGTCTCCCGTGACCACGGCATAGTCTTCGATCCTCGCGTTGTCCAGAACCTGAGCATTGCCGAGAACCCTCGCGCCCGAGGCGACATACGCGCTAGCATCCACCTTCGCAGTATCGGCAACAAATCCGCCGCCGTTGCTATGAGCTTTGCCGGTAATGCCATCGGGCTTAGCTGCTGATGTGCTCTCATAAGCGGTCGCTTTAGTGTCTACAAACGCGATCTCATACGCCTGCGGGAAGAGAATCTCCTCGGAGATCAATGGCCGAGAGAAACCCTCGAAACCTATGAAATCCGGCACCGCTGTCACAACCAGATACAGCTTGTTTTCATCCTCCGAAAGGGTGATGGAGTTCACGCCGCAGTTCCATTGATTGGAATATCGCGGCTCGCCGCTATCGTTGACGGCCACAAAACAGGCGCGCCAATCCGAGCCGCGAGTGGCATCCCATGCGGGCTTGAAGTTGACGTTAACAACATATCCGCCTTCGGTCTTGCCATCCAGCTTGATCGGAACCCAATCACAACCGCCCTGGCTGGGAGCTTGATCGAACGGCGCTCTGAACCATTCTTTGCTGCCCATCCGCCTGATAAGCTCAGACATGCCGCGCCTGTAATTCTCCACCATGGGATCGCTGGTGAGAGGGGCCTGCTCGCGCCAAAAGACGCCGCGCTCGAAGTCCCAAGTCAGAGTATGCTCGCCAACATGGCCGAGGTTGTCCTTTACCTGGTTATAGGGGTCAGGTGAGCCCGATGGGTCTAAACGAACCATCGCATCAAGTATATACTCGCCACCCTTGTCTTTGTTGCCATTGGTCTGCGACCAGATGGTGTCGAAGAACTTGGCGCCATATTTCGGCTGTTCTCTGAAATACTCCCAAATCTGGAAGCAGTGGTAATAATCTCTGCCGTGAGGAAGTGAAAGGAAATGCGCATGTGCCATCGGGCCGATGCTGGAATTATCCAAAAACTGCGTGTCCAGCCAATTCGCGCCGACTTCGTGCCACATTCCATCATAAGGGGTGTTATTTAAGCCGCCTGCTATGGACTGGGCGGTATGACCGTACTCGTGCGCGGTCGCGCCTGTGGCCGGGTCAAATTCTGTGTATCCGGGATTGATGGAAAAAAGCTGATAGCCAGCATCGTCCAAACCACCCGACGCTCCGCCTGCCCATATTCCTGTGTTACAGAAAACAAAACCTGTGCGATAGCGCTTATCGTCTTTATTATTTGAGTTGCCGGAAAGACCAGGGAAATGATATCCGAGTCCTGCTGGCTCAGCATCATGATACACATGCCATATCTGCTCCAACGCCTGCATCATCCCTCGCACATGCGCTTCAGTCATCATGCCATAATCGTTATTGACATCACCCTCGCCGACGCCTTTACCCCAGGTAAGCCTGAAGTGCTCTGTCCGCCGAAAATTAAACTTGGGATCGTTACTTTTCCAGGCAGTTTCGTTGTCAAAAAATTGCTTGTCCTTAAAATCTGCCGGTTCTTTCGCAATTGCCGGCACAACAAAAAGCCACACGCCCGCAGCAAGCCACAGCGGGCCCATCAGATTCCGTTTCATTGAACGCATACTAGTTTCTCCTTTTGGATTGTAATCGCGAATTTCGCGAAATCAGCGCACATCGCGCCATTCGCGTTTCAAAAACCCCATCGGTCCAAGCCACGCCCCATTCATAATTCATAATTCAGCATTCATAATTGCGCGAAGCGCGAAAACTACCCGCACCCGCCTGGCCCGCAGTCGCAGCCTTCACCAGCGGAATATATGGGCGACATATCCCGCAGCCTCGTGATGATTCCAGGAAGGGTATCCAGCACAAATTGTATGTCATCCTCTGTGATATCCTTGCCGAGGGTCAATCTCAGCGAACCGTGGGAAGTTTCATGTGAGAGACCCATCGCGAGGAGGACATGCGACGGGTCCAGCGAACCCGATGTACATGCAGAACCCGACGACGAACACACGCCCTGCATATCCAAGAGCAGTATCATAGATTCCCCCTCAACGCCCGCAAACGAGAAGTTTACGTTATTGGGAAGCCTCTTCACGGGGTCGCCATTGAGCTTAATATCGGGGATTTTGGCGATAATTCCGGCCATAAGCTGGTCGCGGAGCTTAGTTGTGACCGTGGCTTCGTCGGCCATTCGCTTGAGCGCAAGCTCTGCCGCTTTGCCCATGCCCACTATCCCCGGCACGTTGTAGGTCCCCGCTCTCTTGCTGCCCTCCTGACCTCCGCCTATGATGAACGGCGAAACTCGCGCGCCCTTCCTTATATATATGGCGCCAACGCCCTTCGGCCCGTAAAACTTATGAGCGGAAAGCGCCAGCGAATCGCAGTTGATGGCATTAACATCCACCGGAATATGACCAACGGTCTGCACGGCATCTACGTGGAAATGAATGCCCTTTTCCTTGGCAATCTTTCCGATTTCCTCAACAGGCTCGATGGTGCCGACTTCGTTATTTGCATGCATCACGCTTATTAGAATAGTCTTCTCGGTGATAGCGTTTGCGACATCTTCAACGCTCACCAAGCCATTCGCATCCACAGGCACATAAGTGACCTCATAGCCCATCTTCTCCAGCGCATGGCACGGCTCAAGCACAGCATGATGCTCGATTTTGGTGGTAATAATATGGTTGCCTTTCGCCTGCCTGGCCTTGGCAACGCCGTAAATCGCCCAGTTATCCGATTCACTGCCGCCGCTGGTGAAATATATCTCTTCGGTTTTGGCATTCAAAAGCCGAGCGACATGCGCCCGTGCTTCCTCAACAGCCTCGCGATTAGTTCTACCCAGCGAATATAGCGAAGACGCATTGCCAAACTGATCAGTCAGATAAGGCATAATCGCCTCCAAAACCAGCGGATCCATCGGCGTGGTCGCCGCGTGGTCGAGGTAAATAAGTTTTTTGTCCATTGTGTCCTCCAGAGGCGCTAAAAGTATAGCAACCCGATTGCCATGTAATTATGGCGCGAGAGGCGGCGATAGTCAATAGGGAGGGTCGGGGAAGTCTGTCGGGGAAGTCAACAGTCGACAGTCAAAGAGTAAAGCCCGCCTTAGCTTTTGCTGAGGCGGGCAGAAAGGGCAAAAGTATAAAGGGCTATGCCTTACGCCGTCTTAGCTCGATAAGTCCTGCCAAAGCGCCAAGCAAAGCGATAATTGAGGAGGGTTCGGGGACTGCTTCCCAAAGAACCGCTGTGCTACGTCCATTTTGTAATGCACAATAACCGACTATCTGACCACTATTGTTTATACCTTGTGCCTCTCCATGATGGAGTCCGGCAAGAACAGGGAGTTTCTTCAGGACACCATTGTCCCAGATAAACGGCATTTGATATCCAGAGGCATCAGTAGAGCATCCAACTACTTGGTCGAAATCATTGATATCGTAAGAGCTCGAAAGATTTCCCGCAAAGATGCCAAGGTCTATCATTACCCCGTTTCTCCAAATGACAGCATGAGTTTTAGAGTTCCATGACGCAGAGCCACAGATGGTCCCATTTTTATTTATGGCAACAGCCTGTGAACGTGTAACTTCGACGGGAACCGAGAGCAAGGTTGCGACGTTATTTTCCCAAACCACGGCACTTTCGTTGCCATTAGCGTAGATAAGCTTGCCCACCACTTTGTTTGAATCGTCCACATCGTAGCCGATACCGCTTTTTGCCGTAAGTAAGTTAAGTGGCTTAAACACCCCGCTCTCCCAGATACATGGAATTTCCTGTCCATAACCGGTATTTGCATATCCTGTTATAAGCCCTGTTGCGTTTATGCCCCAAGCTAGAGACTGATAATACGGGCAAGACAACTGAGTAACTGTGCCGTTTTGGTATGAAAATGCTTTGTATCCCTGCTGCCCAACAATTTGACCTGAATTATTGATGTCATTCGCAGTCTTCCAGCTACCTGTTAAAGGGATTCGAATTGATGTTCCATTTGACCAGAGAGTAGCGCCGCTGTTCGTTCCTTCGGAATTGTAAATTACTTGTCCAATGGAATTTATAGCAGTGGCGCCATCGCTGTATTCAGGGGTCACAATCGCTCTTGTGGTATATTCGGCAGCTTGTGCAGGAACTACGAGCGCGAACAGGGCGGCAACCGCCGCCATAATTGTTTTTAACATTACCTTTTCCTTCCGACTCTCTTCGGAGTCATTTTAAAGTGTTGTGACTATGCCTTACGCCGTCTTATCCCGATAAGTCCTGCCAAACCGCCAAGCAAAGCTATAATTGAGGACGGCTCGGGAACTTCAGACACTCGGAACCCGAGATAGTTGATCTCGTCGTACGGGTAGCCGTAGATGTCGCGGGAGGACGACTGGAGGTAGTAGCTATTGTAGAGGAACGAACCGCCCCGCAGGCCGCGAGAAGCGTAATTTGCGTTCTGGTAAGGAATAGCCTCGTTCCACTCAAAAACGTTGCCCATCATGTCTTTAGTGCCATTCTGCTCCAAAGCGCCATGGATTGTTCCGTCCCAGGTAGTTGAATATATGCCACCTATTCCACCGTAGTTAGAATCGGTCTCCACACCCGGCGCAACGCTTGTGCCATTAGCATACAGGGAATAACCGCCATTTTTGTAATAAGCAGCCTTATACCACTCATCTTCACTTGTCACTGCATAAGTCCATCCGGAGTTGCGCTGGATATTGCCGCCAAGAGGCCCGTTGTAGTTGTTTAGAGTGTATGCGCCTGTCTCGGTAGAATTATTACCCTGGCCGTTACCAAGCCAGTTAGTGAAACGGCAGGCATCCCAGAAGCTTACGCAGTTTACTGGTCTGTTGGCAAAGGCGCTATCCACAGCGTAGCTGTAGCCGCCTGTAACGCTGGTTTGCTGAATTTTGCAGCCGTACGAACTGTTCCACATGTCGGCGTTGTAGAGTCCGTAGGCGTCGGATACATTTGCCTTGGCGTTAAGAAACGCCGTATACTGCCCCGCGGTGACTTCATACTTGCCTATGTTGTAGTTGTAGCCCACTGAGCCGTAGAGGGAACCAGTATAGGGGTCCGCCGCGTTGCCTGCGTTGCCTATAGCAACAGTTTCGATGGTGATGTTCGCCTGAGCGATTCCGCCCAAGCTCAGCAGCGCGATGGCTGCCGTGCATAGCAGTGTTTTATTCATCTTTTCTACCTTCCTTTTTTGTGGTTTGGCTCCCGCGGTTTCTATCGCCCACTTTTTAGCCAAAATATATTGCAATCAAGCAATCACTATCATAATGTATTAATTCTGAGGGTTTGTCAATGGGTATTTGAAAATATTATTGAAAACCTGGTAATTGTACCAGGTAATGCTGCGCCATTGCCCCCTCGGGATGCCTGGTGATAATTTTGGGGGTTTTGCATGCTGCTCATCCTTCGAGTCACCTCAGGATGGCGAAGCGGGGCCTCTGCATGATAAGGCGCAACAGGGGATCGCAGATCCCAAATGGCCACTTAGGGGCTGGATTGCAAATCTGCCCGAACGGACGTTAGGCGTGATCGTCGGGGAAATCCGTTCCCCGACGCACGTTCTGCGGATATCCGATCCGCAAACTCACCTTTCAACTCTCTCTCACGTCTCGTCCTATTAACCGTGCTTCACAACTCAAGCTCACCCCTTCCACCCAACACCTAACACCCAACACCTCCCTTCCTATCCCCCCAACACCTAACACCTCCCTTCCCTCCCCCCTCCAATTCTGCTAAAATAGAGGTAATGGATAAGACACAGAGTAACATACGCAATTTTTGCATCATCGCCCACATCGACCATGGCAAGTCTACCCTGGCTGACCGCATACTGGAGCACACGGGCGCTGTTGACCCTAAGAATATGAAAGCCCAGTTGCTGGATGGAATGGACATCGAGCGTGAGCGCGGCATCACGATTAAAATGACCGCCGTGCGCCTGGCTTATAAGGCCGATGATGGCGAAACCTATGAGCTAAACCTCATCGACACCCCCGGGCATGTGGATTTCAGTTATGAGGTATCACGGTCACTTGCGGCGTGCGAGGGCGCGCTGCTGGTTGTTGACGCGTGCCAGGGGGTGGAAGCGCAGACGCTTGCTAACACCAATCTGGCGATGGCGCATAACCTTGAAATCATCCCGGTCATCAATAAGATAGATATGGACCGCGCAGACCCTGAGCGCGTACGGGAGGAAATCGAGAATGTGGTGGCGGTTGACGCCTCCGATGCCATTCTCACGAGCGCCAAGGAAGGCATCGGCACTCACGAGGTTCTGGAAGCTGTTATCAATAGAATTCCGCCTCCGTCTGGTGATCCCAAGGCTCCCCTGCGAGCGCTGATTTTTGATTCGCATTTCGACCAATACCTGGGCGTTGTTGCATACGTACGCGTGATGGACGGCGAGATCAAACTCGGTATGAAGATCAGAATGATGTCATCGGACAAAGACTTCGAGGTCAACGGCGTCGGGGTGTTCAGGCCGAAAATGGAAGGCACAAACAGCCTCGGCGCGGGCGAGGTCGGATACTTCACCGCAAGTATGAAAAACGTCGGCGACACCCGCGTTGGCGATACTCTCACAGATGCCAGCAGGCCCGCCGCGCATCCGCTTCCGGGCTATCGCGACGTTCACCCGATGGTTTTCTGCGGTCTTTTCCCGATAGAAGCTCAGCAATACACCGCCCTGCGCGATGCGCTTCAGAAGCTGCAGCTAAATGACGCCGCGCTGGTTTATGAGCCTGAAAGCTCGCTGGCGCTTGGGTTTGGGTTCAGGTGCGGATTCCTTGGGCTGCTGCACATGGACGTTGTGCAGGAAAGGCTCGAGCGCGAGTTCGACCTCACCCTGATTGCCACAGCCCCAAGCGTAATCTATAGAGTGATCAAATCAGACGGCGAGACAATTGAGGTGGATAACCCAAATGATCTGCCGGAGCCGAACTTTATTGATTATGTGGAAGAGCCGTATGTGGACGCAACGATTATGGTTCCGGACGAATATGTGGGCGTTTCGATAGAACTCTGCCGTGAGAGACGGGGTATCTATCAGGACATGGAGCACCCCGCGCCTAACCGTATATTGATCAAATACAGGCTGCCGCTGGCGGAGATTCTGATGGACTTCTTCGATTCGCTCAAGAGCCGCACGCGCGGATATGCGTCATTCGATTATGAGTTTGCCGATTACGAAAGATCTACAGTGTCCAAGCTCAATGTATTGCTCAACGGCGAGAGCGTGGACGCGCTATCGTTCATCACCCACCGCGACCGCGCATATTCCCGCGCGAAGGTATTGGTTGAAAAGCTGCGAGACGTCATCCCGCGCCAGCAATTCGAAGTGCGAGTTCAGGCCGCGCTTGGCGCCAAAATAATAGCAGCAGCCACCGTAAAAGCGTTCCGAAAGAACGTCACAGCAAAATGCTACGGCGGCGACATCTCCCGAAAGCGCAAGCTCCTCGAAAAGCAAAAAGAGGGCAAAAAGCGGATGAAATCCATCGGCAGCGTAGATGTGCCGCAAGAGGCATTCATGAGCGTGCTTAAGATTGGGGACGATAAGTAGGAGTGGAGCGTCCTGAACCACTGAGACACTGAAGGGAATGAAGGGATGAAGACTGTAACTGAACATATCGATAAACAGTATCCACTTTCGGAGCTTACGTCACGAATTATTAGTTGCGCAATGGAAGTGCATAGATCGCTCGGCCCTGGTTTTGAAGAGGTCTTCTACCAGCGCGCGCTGCACCGTGAGCTTTTGGCAGCGGGCATGGAAGCGACGCGCGAAGTTGATATTGAAGTCCGCTATAAAGAATTGACCCTTGGCAAGAAGCGCATTGATTTCGTAGTAGAAAACTGCATGGTCGAGATCAAAGCCAAGGGAACTCTTGACGCAACCGATGTAATCCAATCGCTATCTTACCTAAAAGCATCCGGTTATGGCGTAGGCTTGCTAATCAACTTCGGCAGCGCAAAAGTACAAATAAAAAGACTAGCAAACTAAATATATCCTATGGGATAACAACGAGGCTTTTAATCCTAGTTTCATTAATTCATCCCGTTCAGCGTCTCAGTGGTTCAGGAGATTCAAGCATGCCAAAATACATAGTTGACTCCAAAGGACGGCGGACAGCCGTTGTCCTACCGGTAAAAGTCTTCGAGGCGATGGTTCGCGAGCTAGAAGATCTAACAGATGCACAATATGTTGATAATGCTGAAGCGTCCGCTGAAGGGTTCGTCGGTCTCAGTGCGCTTCAGCAGCACAAAATTCAGAAAAGACTTGCAAATCAGATAGAATCTAAGGGATAGCAACGAGGCTCACAATCCTAGTTTCAGTAATTCATCCCATTCAGTGTCTCAGTGGTTCAGGAAAGAATAGGCAGGAGATACCAAAAAGATGCCAGTCACAATAATCGAATCAAGATGCCCACAAAACCACCCCTGCCCATCGGTGAAAGTATGCCCTACAGGCGCGCTTTCGCAGGACGGCAACAAAGCGCCGACTGTTGATGCCGAAAAGTGCACAGACTGCGGCGCGTGCATGGATGTTTGCCCTATGTGCGCATTCAAAATGAGTGAATAAAGGACAAAGTCGTCTATGAATAATATACTCAGACTATCGGTGTTTCGGGATTTGAGCAAAGCGGAAATCCCGAAACGAACTAAGGTGGGCCTTACCACCATTTTGATTATGATTTTGGAGGTCTCATGAAACGCAATTTAACTCTCTTACTGTCAATCTTGTTGATTCTAGCTGGGCTTGTTATCCCTGCCTGCGCAACTGATGTTCCGGCGCTGATTGAACTTGACGCCGCCGCGCTCTCGGATGGCCCATTGTCTTCCTGGAAAAGTAAGGGCACGCTGGGCGGAAGCTTCGATGTGGTACCTATTGGCGGGGCTGTTGTTGAAAAAATCGACGGACGAAACGCAGTCACATTCGATGGACTTAAGCACCGGTTTGTATCCTCTTTCACCGCACCGGCCTCCATTACCGGCAGCAGCGCGTATACGATAGCCATCTGGGCGCTAAACCCGAAAATTGAACCTGAAGAAGCCCTCATTTGCTGGGCTCCGAGGAGTATTGGCGATGGCAAGTCCGCCCAGATCAACTACGGTTCCTCGGAGAATTTTGGTGCGGTCACCCACTGGGGCAAAAACGACATGGGATTCGACGGCGGCCTGCCCAAGCCCGGCGAGTGGCACCTGATCGCAGTCACCTACGGCGATGGCGTTGAGAACGTCTACGTTGACGGCAAACTTAACTCGACCGAAAAGAAAACCAACGATATAGCTCCCGGCGCACCCATTTACCTCGGCTCCGCCGCTTCCGAAAAACTATTTTCCGGCGCGATTGAGTCTGTTCAGATGTATGACTACGCCCTTAATGTTGATGAGATTTCATTTCTGGCAGGTTCTGGGAGCACAAAACCAAAAACCGCGCTCGTTGACCTCAGCGCGAAGGAATTGCCCGCTGGGGCATTATCTACCTGGAAAAACAATGGCACACTTGGCGGCAGTTTCGGTCAGCTCAAGTATGCGCCGCTTGTGGAGACAGTCGACGGCCGCAAGTCAGTTTCATTTTCAAATGATGGGTGGCTGCAATCGGCTTCGGGTGTGCCAAACGGCTCATTCACAATTGAGATTTGGGAGAGAACGGTTCAGGATGGCGCGCAGGGAGGCGCATTGACCTCGGCCTTGTCCTTGGGAGGTATATCGGCAGAAGAAATTCTGCGGCTGGGGCTCAGCAGAGAGATGAAAGCTGGCGCGCTCACATCCGGGCGCATTACCGCAGGGTTCAAGACTCCGCCTGCGCTGAAGTTCTGGCACCAGATTGCTTACGCCTATAGCAAAGATGGAACACTGCGTATATATGTAGACGGCGAACTTGATTCCGAGCAAAAATGCGGTCTTTCGATCCCAGCAAATGCCCCGATCAACCTGGGCGCGGCCTGGCAAAAGGGTAGAGGCATTCCGTACGCAGGATTCGATGGCGCAATCTCTCGGCTTTGCATTTACGATTGCGCTCTGAGCCAGCTCGAAATCCGCACACACAATGGTCAGCTCGGCGCGTTCAATCCGAGCCCCGCCGCTGGATCTGATCTTGATACTTTGCAGACCACACTATCGTGGGAAATCGGCAACCTGGCGGCCACAAACTCCTGTGATGTCTATTTCGGCACGGACGCGGATGAAGTTGCTGGAGCAGATAGTTCTTCAGAATTACGTAACTGCAGGGTTCCCGCGTTCCCCAGCCCAAAAATCGGCCCCATTAAGCTCAAAATCGGTCAGAAATATTACTGGCGAGTAGATCAACTAGCCTTCGACACCACCGTGCTCAATAAAGGCGACATCTGGCGATTCAGCGCCGACAGCGGCAAAGCAACCACATCCGCGCCCAGAAACCAAGTATCGGCGGTTAAGGTGAGCACCTCCACGCTGACTTGGTCACCCGGCAAGTTTGCAACCGAGCAGACCATCTATTTTGGAACAAAGGAAACCTGGGACAAGCCCGTCAAAGCAACACTAAGCAAAGATGCGCATGAGTTCAAACTTCCAATTAAGCTTGATTATGGAAAAACCTACACATGGCGCATTGACAGCCAAAACGGCTCCAAGGACGCCACTACCGGCGACATGTGGTCATTCCGAACCGAGGACAAGCTCACCGACACCGATGTCACATTCTATGCGATCTCCGATCTGCATTACACCGGCCCCGATAGCCACAAGGCAAATCAGGACCTGATCAGAATAATGAATGCCTTCCCAGGCGCCGCTTACCCCGCTGAAGTCGGCGGAAATGTCGCAACCCCGCGCGGTATTCTGCTGACCGGCGATATTGCGAACAACGGCAAGCCGCAGGAGTGGGAGGCGTTCGTAGCCGACTATGGATTGAACGGTGATGCCAGCCTTGCATATCCCATCTATGAGCTCTGGGGCAACCACGACGGCAGAACCGTTGACATAGTGGCACAGGGGATGAAAAAGCGAAACCCATCCAGGCCGAACCTCACCGCAATCTCGAAAAATGGCTTTCATTACTCATGGGACTGGGGCAAGGTTCATTTCGCCTGCGCAAACATCTACCCCGGTCAGGTCTCGAAGATCGTCATTCCAAACGACCCCATATATAGCATGGATTTTATAAAGGAAGACCTGGAAAAGAATGTTGGCAAGAGCGGCAGACCCGTTGTGATCGAGATGCATTACGGCCTCGAAGGCGGCGGCGCTGGCTGGTGGACCGAGGATGAGCATCAGGCATTTTATGATGTGGTCAAGAACTATAACGTCATCGCCATTCTCTTTGGTCACACCCACGGCGGCGGTAATTACAAGTGGAATGGCATCGACATGGTAAACGTCGGCGCTTCGCTCACCGGAGATTCTGCCAGGCAGTTTGTTGTGTTTCACGTCACAGACAAAGAACTGGTTGTAATCAGGCGCTATCCGGAAAAATGGGACAAAATCCTGCGAAAACCGATCACCGGAATGGATTCCAAATAAAAATAAATGGGCGGCAGAAGCCTTTACGTCTGCCGCCCATTTTTCGTCGTTAGACCTGGTATGCATGACTAAAGATACACTTACGGTCTAATAACCGTGATCAGTAACCCATCTATCCAAGCGGAATGACCAGTCATTCTCCCTGGCAGACATGAACTGAGCCTGCTGCTGCAACTGCGTGTTTGCCGCTGTCGTCATCGCTAGATCGTCTGCAGCCTTAGACTGCTGCAATAGTGCAGACAGCGTCTTAGCGTATGTGACGTCAAAGCACTCGCCGCTACTGCCGCAGAGTTCGGCGATGATGGCTTGGGCTTGCGTCTGATCCGCGGTAAGACATCCGCAACCGGCATAAGCCGGCATCATCTTCTGATTGGCGCTGACCAACTGTCCGTTAATCTCACGGGAGATATCTCGCAAGTTTCCGTTGGTCGCTCGCTGCATACCGAACTCGGTCACAGCGATGATTGTCGCGTTTTGCTGAAAAACTCTCTGAATATAGGCCGGATCAAAGTCCGGGCACCCAATCCCCATCAAATCGCCCTGCGGGCCCATACCTACCGCTGCAGGTATTGAAGCCTCGCAACAAGTCTTCGGACACAGCGCCGGTTGCGGACATTCCCCAGGACACTGCACCGGCTGCGGGCAGGTTCCCGGGCACGCCGCCCAAACGGCGCTCCCTATCAACATCATTATCATAAGCATCAATGTGGAAGCTGCGTATTTCACTTTATTGCCTCCTGTAAAACCCACGTTTTCTGCGCAGGTATTCCATGATCATGGTTCCCTGCACACTTATGGTTTTAATCACGTCTACCATGATTGTGTTGTGACCTAACGCTCCCTTCCCCATTCATAATTCAAAATTCATAACTCATAATTCGCGCAAGCGTATTGACACTGTGCGCCTACAAGCCTAAGATATTCTAGTAATACGCCAAATTCGGGAAAGGCAGGCTTATGGTGTCCATAAAATCTGTGGTAGTGGGAGCAGGCGGGATATCCGACTCGTGGTTTCCGCACCTTGTTTCTGAGAATGTCGAAATTGCGGGAGTTGTGGATATCAATATAGACTCGGCGAACGCAAAGATAGAACAATACAAACTAAACGCTCAGGCATCGACTGACCTCGCGTCTATACTCGCAAAGACAAAGCCCGATTTCGTGGTAGACCTTACCATCCCGGAGGCGCACTGCAGCGTAACCTGCACCGCGCTTGAAGCTGGCTGCCATGTAGTGGGCGAAAAACCGATGGCTGCGAGTATGGAAGAGGCTCGAAAGATGGTCGAAACCTCTGAGCGGACCGGCAAAATGTATATGATCAGCCAATCCAGGCGTTGGGAAAACAAGCATCAGGCAATTAAAAACGCAATCCAGGCAGGCGCTTTCGGCAATATCACCACAATAAACTGCGATTTCTACATCGGCGCGCATTTTGGCGGATTTAGAGATGAAATGCCCAGCCCGCTTATTCTGGATATGGCCATTCATCACTTCGACCTCGCCCGCTGCCTCACCGGTGCGGACCCAATAGCTGTCTACGCAAAAGAATTCAACCCCAAAGGTTCGTGGTATAAGGGCGATGCCGCCGCCGCATGCATTTTTGAAATGAATGACGGCTCAATATTCACCTATCGCGGAAGCTGGTGCGCCGAGGGGTTCCACACAAGCTGGAACGGCGACTGGCGCATAATCGGCGCCAAAGGAACTATCCTTTTCGAGCACGATAATCAGCCTGTCGGGCAGATTGTGGACGGTGCACCGAAATTCTGTGTGCCTCTCAAGGATATAGATATTCCGTCGCCGGAGATCGCAACAAGATCAATGAAACACGCCCTCTGCGACATGCTCGAGTTCATCCGCGCCGGCAAAGTGCCTGAGACCGAGTGCCATGACAATATCAAGTCGCTGGCGATGGTCTTCGCGGCGGTCGAAAGCTCAAAACTTGGCGCGCGCATACCCATTCAGATATAAGCAATAGCAAGTTCAGAAAAACGTCTATAACAATGGAGGCAACAAATGCACAAAGAAAAAATCCGCATAGGAACGCTCGTAAGCTGCGGTAACAAGATTCCCGAATATATCAAGCAAATCCTGCCGCACGGTTTTGAGTCATTTTCGGTTACTTTCTGGCAGGAACTGGGCGATGTTGACCTTGCCGACCTTGCCAAAAGAGTAAAAGAAGCTCTTGGCGACAGCGGCGCGGTTATCAGCTCTTTGAGCGTATTCGGCAACCCGCTCGAACACCGCGAAATAGACGAACGCACCCGTGATGGCTGGCGCAAGGCAATCGACGCCGCGCATCTTTTCGGCTGCGACATCGTGACAGGTTTCGCCGGCCGCCTCATCGATAAGCCCATTGATGAAAGCATGAGCCGCTACGTTGAAGTTTTCGAGCCTCTCGCCAAGCAGGCTGCTGACAAGGGGGTGCGCCTGGCATTCGAAAACTGCGACATGGGCGGCGACTGGAAGCGCGGAGATTGGAACATCGCGCAAACTCCCGCCGCGTGGGATATGATGTTTAATGCTCTTCCCATGGAAAATATCGGCTTGCAGTGGGAACCGTGCCACCAGATGGTCAAGCTAATCGACCCAATCCCGCAGTTGCGCAAGTATATCAAAAAGGTTTTCAGCGTGCACGGCAAAGACGCGACGGTGCTTCAGGACGTAGTTAAAGAGCACGGCATAATTGGCCCGCACCAGTTCGCCTACCACCGCACACCCGGCTTCGGCGACAGCAACTGGACCGATATTATCACCATTCTCCGCCAGGGCGGCTACACCGGCAGTATTGACATCGAAGGCTGGCATGACCCGGTCTACAGAGGCGAACTCGAAATGATGGGCCAGGTGCATGCGCTCAATTATCTCAAAAAATGTCGAGGCGGCGCTTGGGTTCCGAACCCGGAAGTATAGAAATACGTTTGGAGGTAAATATATGAAAACACGATCAGTCCTATTGGGCTTGGTGCTTATGCTTGTTGCTTGCGCTGGCTGGGCGCAGGACAAACCCGCCGACCTGCCTGTATTTAAGGGCGGCGAAGTCACTATGGAAATAAACCTGGGCAATGCCGACATCATTCCTACGCTAAACGCCATACTGCCCTTGATGTCAGATAATATCAGTAAGATTATGCAGGGCGTGAACCCGGATGACCTTGCTGCTGTGCTCAAAGATGTTACCCAGATCGAAATGATCCAGGTGGAAGTTGCCAAATCGAGTGTCAGCGAATCAGAAATTGCCAGTTTTTATGGCAAGAACATTCCCGAAGGCAAATGGAGCCGCGTATTTTGGCAATCGAAGCCGAAGGGCGGTGTGTTGGCAATTTATGTACAGAGCGGCCTTGAGGCTATCTATGGCTATAAGGTTGAGACCAAGAATGTCGATGGCAAGCCTGTCAAACGCGCGCAAATTGCTAAAATCAAGGGAAAAATAGACTTTTTGAAGCTCATATCTATCGCCTCAAAAATTGCAATTGAGCAACACAGCGCTCCCGCTGCTGCGTCAGGCAATTGAGAATTATTGCGTATTCTGCGGGAATTGACGTTTGATGAAAATTGAGGCATCGTCCTTTAGCGTCATTCCCGCAGCATTCCAAACTGAACATCTGAGCCGATGGGGTTCGGGAAAAGGGTTTCCCGAAACAACTTAACAACTTAACCATCACAGCTCCTATCGGGCTGTCCTTAGCAGGGAATTTATATCAATTATGATTCCATTGCCGCTGCCGGATACAGTGGGCACGTGCCCGTCCCACTTCTCAATCCACTCGCGGGCGAGCACCTTTGAGCCTCCTAGTGCCTGCAGCGCCTGGGCATTAAGTCTGGCAGCTTCGGATGCGCCTTTGGCCCTGGTTATCTGGGTTTGCCTCTCGAGATCCGCCATCTGCAATACGTATTTCTGCTTTTCGGCATCCTGTTGAGCAACCTGCTTCGCCTCGATGGCAGCATTGAACTCGTTGGAAAAGTTGAAGTTGGTGATCGAAAGCCCGGATGGCTCGACAAGTATGTTATAAACCCTGAGGCGCCTGGTAATGTCTAACTCGACCTCAGCTTTCACCGCCGCGCGATTTTTGATCAGCTCTTCGGCGGTATACCTGGCTGTGACCATCTTTATCGATTCCTGAACCGCAGGGTCAATGATTCGAACCTTGTAGTCGGAGCCGATGTTCTTATAGAGATCACCGACCATGAATGGATCTATGTGAAAATTCAATGCGAGAGAGGTGGTCACAATCTGCAAGTCCTTTGATGCTGCCGATGCCTCGCTGGATTCCTTCTGCGTCCTGACTTCAATAAGCTGAACAGAATTCATATAAGGCAGTATCAGGCTGATACCTTCCAACAGCGTGCCGTGCACCGCCCCAAACCGCAGCAAAACGCCTCGGTAACCTGCCGGCACAATCACAATTGATGAAAAAAGCAGCCCGAAGACAATCATAATAATTGCCAGTACCCTTGTCGCCCACGCCCAAGGAGTCAGATTTATCTGATCGCTTGTAAGGGTATGGAAGCGTCTGAGAAAGAACGAAACAATTATGAGAACGATCCCCAACCACACGAAACCCACTGTAATTACCTCCCACTTCATAAATATTCTAACTGTGCTACTTCAACGATGGATTATATCACGCCCTGCCCATATTGTAAATCCCAGGTTATGCTGGTTATTGATAGTTGATGGGCGCCATCGAACCTCCCTTCGTAAGAGTTCAGTCTTAGTGTATTTGTCATTCCGAACTTGATTCGGAATCTAAGCCTTAAGCGTAACAGATCCTGAATCGAGTTCAGGATGACATGTAATTCCCGCAAGACTGAACTTTCTCCTCCCTTCATTTACAGCTCATCCATAAATATGATATTCTTAACTTGGAGAAATAAGACTGCGGCTGCGGGATCTTGGGGAGCGCGGTGAGAAGGAGGCGGTAAAACGTCGTGATTGTGGTTCAAAAATATGGTGGAAGCTCAGTTGCCACGACCGAAAAAATTGCTGCAGTTGCCAGGCGGATAGCCGAACGCGCTAAAAAGGCGCAGGTAGTAGTAGTGGTTTCGGCTATGGGGGACACCACCGACGAGCTGATTAGCATGGCCAAACAACTTTGCCCTATGCCCGATGATCGGGAGATGGACAAGCTGTTGGCAACCGGCGAGCAGGAATCCAGCGCGCTGCTCGCGATGGCGCTGCATGGTATAGGCCAGCAAGCAGTTTCATTGACCGGCGGTCAGGCTGGAATTATTACCGAAAAGGTGGCCCAGAAGGCGCGTATACGGAAAGTGGATGGAACACGCCTCATAGAAGAGCTCGACAAAGGCAACGTTGTAGTTGTGGCGGGTTTCCAGGGCATTACCGAAAATGCCAGTTGGGCGGATATTACCACCCTTGGGCGCGGCGGCTCGGATACTACGGCTGTAGCATTGGCGGCAGCGATTAAGGCCGATGCCTGCGAGATTTACACCGATGTGGATGGCATTTACAATGCCGACCCTCGCGTGGTGCCCGAAGCGGTTAAGCTGGATACTATTTCTTACGAAGAAATGCTTGAATTGGCTGGGCAGGGAGCGCGCGTTATGCACTCCCGCGCGGTGGAGCTCGGACAGATCTACGATGTTGAAATTCTGGTTGCGCACAGCGCCAGGAACGTTCCCGGCACCTTGATTAAGAAGGAGGATCCTGATATGGAAATACGCAACCCTGTTCGTGGGATTGCTCATGATACCGATGTGACCAGATTTACCCTGGTTGCAGTTCCAGATAAGCCCGGTGTTGCCGCGAAGGTTTTCCATGCACCCGCCGAGGCTAAGATTAATATAGATGTTATCGTGCAGAATATGGGTGCTGACGGATGCGCGGATTTGTCGTTTACCATTGCAGATGCCGATTATGAGAAGGCTCTGAAGGTGATGGAGCCTGTCGCAAAAGAGCTTAATGCGAAGAAGCTCGTTGTTGACCAGAACGTGGCGAAGATATCGATAGTTGGCACCGGCATTCGTAGCCATCCTGGCTACGCCGATAAGATGTTCAGCACGCTGGCATCGGAGGAAATCAATATCCTGTCTATAACCACCAGCGAGATTCGTATCACCTGCCTCATCGAACGCGACAAAGCCCAGCAGGCTGTAAAAGCTCTGCATAAGGTTTTTGAGCTGGAAAAAGTGTGAGTGGCAGGGAATAGGTTGCAGGTTATAGGGGTGTGGCTCTTGGTCACGCCCCTTCTCTTACAAGACTATTATCCTTCGGTGTTGAATTAAAAGCTGATAGCTGACGGCTGATAGCTGAAAGCTGAAAGGAATCACAGTATGAGCCGTTTATCGCGAATTCGCTTTCTTTGGTGGTCTCGGCCGGCGTTTCGGACCAATGAGATTATCTTCAACCACGCCGCTAGAATCTTTGAGAAGGGCCGGAGCCTTGAGGGCCGCAGGCTTGACCTCAAAAAACTCGACCACAAACGCAGGAAATACCAGCGAATTCTAAATCGCATCGGGAGCAGTCATGATCATGTCTGCGCTGATTGCAAGGGTAAGTGCTGTGGGGGCGCGCGGGAGCGGGATGCGTTTACCGATAGGGTTTTGCAGCTTCCTGAGACAAAGCACCGCGCCGCTCGCAGGAAAGATGGCGAGATGGCAGCTCATACGATTAAGGGCGGATGCGCGGCAGCAGAGGGCTCTCAGCCGGTTTCGGGCTATTGCCCTGAATTGACGACCATGGGCTGTCGAATCCCTTACGAGCTTCGCCCTATTCAATGCACAGCTTATTTCTGCAATGCAGCTATCGATGAGCTCTCGGCTAAGGAGTGCAACATCGGTTCCAAGGCGCTGATCGGGCTTATGAAAGTTCAGATCAAGACAGCGATGCTCGCGCTGAAATCAGGAGGCGGTAAATAATGCCCATCCAAAACAGAAGCGCCATCACCCCCGGCAAGCGTGTGCAGGTCGTGGAAAAGCAAAACCAGCTCACGGGAACGCTCACCGAGGGAGTCGTCGCGAAACTCCTGACAAAGTCCCCCAACCACCCGCACGGGATTAAAGTTATGCTCACGGATGGGAAAGTGGGGAGAGTTGAGAAGATTTTGGAATAAAATGCGGGGTCGGGAGACCCTCGCACAACCTAGAGAATAAGCTTGGTCTTTCGGGATTTGAGGGTTGGACCACAAGCCTATCAAACCATAATCCAGGCGTTTAACCCAACCCGGAAATCCCGAAACAGCTAACCCAACAACTAAGCGGATATGGTTTCGGGAACAAGTTTCCCGAAACACCCGACGCCCAAGTTTTGTCCTGTGATTCAACCTGTCAATCCCCACCCGATACCCGCAATATTTCATGACGATGAGCAATGTAAAGCTCACCCCTGAAGCCGTATTTCGCCTTTGCTTCCAGAGCGCCGGCAATCACCTCATCAAGGTGATAGCGATCGGATATATGGCATAAGATCAGCAATTTCATATCCTGGCTCGCGGCCCAGTCCATGACGTGATCGAGCGTGGCGTGGCGAGCGCCCATCAGCGCCGAGGCAAGATTTGCATCGCGGCCCAGAAACGTCGCTTCGTGCACGGCAATATCTATTCGGCTGCACGGCAGCGACGTATAAACCGGCTCGTATCCGTCGCCAGAATAGAAAAATGTCGGGTGATATCGGGTCACATGGCTGCCGGTTGCATCGTCTATAAACCTGCGTTCTTCCTGTATTTCATAGCCCAGGCACAACTGCCCCCGCGAGTGTTTCATTTCGAAAGCAACCACCCGAGTCGGCCGTTTTGCAACCTCAATCTCGACTTCATCGCCCGGCTCCAAAGGCTGCACATACAACGGGTATTGGATGAAGCCGGTCTGCTTTTTCTCAACATATTCTATAAGCGCGTCTATCCAGCGATCGTGGCGCGGATAATATATGCTGAGTGGCTTGTCGTGCTCCCCGGAGGTCAGATTTCGAACATTGACCAAATTGGATATGCCGGCGATATGGTCTTCGTGCCCATGGGTCAAAAACACGCTGCGTATGGCATGGACCTTCTTGCCAAGAGTTGTGGCGACGCCCTCCCCCGCGTCGAATAAACACCGGGTTGGCTTGTGATAAAACCATTGGCTGTAGAGCGCCTGTGAAAACGATATTAGAGTATTATTTGGGTTCATTGTAAATACCTGCCAGTAGTTTAGCAGACTCCGCTCCTTATTTCTACCCCTTAGATCGGGAAAGTCAAAAATTGCTTTCTAACCCGTATTATTCATAATGTGCGGTAGGCTTCGGCATCAGGATACCGAAGCAACTAATCAAATGGTCAAAAATTGCTTTCTAATATTATTCCACAAAGGATATCCTGCCTCGGATGTCTAAACTGACCATTGAGTGTTAAATGGGGAGGCATTATGAACGATATCGTTGAGCAACCTCAAAGCTCGTTGAGAGAACGTAGAAAGCAGCATCTTCGCGAGGAGCTTCTTAGCGTGGCGATGCGCCTGTTCCGTGAAAATGGAATAGATTCGACATCGGTAGACGACATCGTGCGCGCAGCAGGCGTTGCAACAGGGACGTTTTACCTGTATTTCAAAGTCAAGGCGGACGTGGTCAAGGAAGCGGTGGACGCGCTCTTCGCCGAAATGGAATCACGCGTCGCGCAAGCTATCAGCCTGGCCCCCGAGGATGCGCGGGTCACCCTGCGAGCCGTGGTCAAAGCCCACCTCGCATTTCTGCAGGAGAATCAGGGAATGGCGCCGATGCTCTTGTCCGGCAGAAAACAGGGAACAGCGGATATGGACGAGGATACCGCTTCCAGCATTCGCGCTCGGTCACTCGCGGCAACCGTGGCGGTCTACGAAAGGATAATACGAACAGGCATGCTTCAGACACATTTCAGAGAGGTAGATGCCGGGCTCGCTGCCCATGCGCTTCAGGGGATACTGACCGGGCTTGCCTATCGGGCATTGGACTCAGGAGAGACATTCGCAGGCATAGATTGCGCAGCACTCGAATTGCTCGAAAAAGGGATCAAGCAAGGCATTTAATAGAAAGTGTGCTAGTTCTTAAACAATACGTTGAATGAATCATCAACCGACGTAAATTTGCACGCCACGATATAGTTCTTGTCCGAATCACAGCTGCGAATAGATCGCACAACTTGCGCATTCGCGTGAATCACGCTCTGCGGGCCATCAGGATGCAGCTCAAGGTGAATCATATCCCCCGGCAGCGCTTCCTCGGGCATCGCCAGGCACAGGCCGCCCAAACTGATATCCATCGTCTCGCATTCTTTGAAGCTTCTCGGAACATCATCATCACACACGCCATAAGTCACAGGCATATTAATTGGGAGCCTGGGGTGCTGCCTGCGCTGCGCGCGGTATATGACACCCGGCTTATCAAGCATGAGTATCCTCTGTGTGATCTCAATAATCTTCAAAACATGCGTGGTGAAGCTGTAATAGGCATCCATTGCAGCCAGACCCACCTTAACCGGGTTTTTTGGAAGGATCTCGCCTACCTCATCATCTCTGCGAGGAACCAACACCGAAAGCGTCCGGTCATCTTTGTCATGAATCCAACCCAAGCAGTTTTTCGCCTGCAATCCGCACGCAATTTCCAGCGTAACCGGCTGATCTTTGCAAAAAAGCACAGTCGCGTTCGGCGATCTGCGCAGCGTTGATTCATGAGGAATCGAAGTATTCGAAATGAGCGCCACAAGATTATCGAGGTCGAATGGCTTATTCACATACGCCGATACGCCAAGGCTCTTCGCTTGAGCCATAGCCTCAGCATTTTCGCTCGCAGTCATAACGATGACAGGTAAACCGCTGCGCATGCCTCGGATCTCTGCGAGTGCAGTGAGACCATCCATCGTAGGAAGGATAAGGTCCAGAAGAACGACGTCGAATTCCGTCTCGCGGATCTTCTCAACTGCTTGCAGACCGTCATGTACGGCTACTACGGTGTAACCGCTCTTAGCTAATTTTGCGCCGAGTATGCGACAGAGATTAATCTCATCGTCGACGACGAGCACGTTGCCCTTCGTGACCATGTTATGGCCTCCTGCTTTGTAGAAATTTGTGGTGAGCTTGAGGAAAAGCCATCCATGTATATATCTGCAAGATTTGTGCCATAGCAGCAAAGCTCAGCAAAAAGAACGGTATTTAGATAGTATGAGCCCTCGCATGGGGTGAATGGCTGAATTATGGCCAACTTAGTTTCGGCTCTCTCTAATTTCAGCAGGAATGCCATCCGAAGTCGGAGATTGATATACTGCCTTAGATAAGTCATCAGACGCTGCAATCGGCGAGTTCGAAGTTGCAAAGATTGCAGGTTCCGTCTGATTGACAAGCAATTGAGCGAAATATTCTGCCGGAGCAAGTTCGTTCTTGGCGTTCTGATAATCTTCCTTTTCGGAATAGACAACCAGGAGATTAGTCAGCCGACGAGCTGGAACGGCTAAGAAATTGCCGCCGCTGTAAAACGCAGCGGACGAGCCGCCATCCAGGCACAGAGCGTCCTTCGCTCCTATGCTCACCAACACCCTGGCGATATCGTGCAAGGAAGCTTTACGATTAATTGTCACGAACAGCACTTTTCCGGTCTTGGTGATACCGACCGCAGTGCGCCGCGCCGGAGTAGACAGAGAAGACCTGAAACCTTCACGCTTCAGCGAGATCGCCACTTTGCCGTTGCAGACCAGTCTCGGACCTGCGCACAAAACCGTTTCGTAGTCAATCCAGCCATACTTGCGGCCCTCTTTCAGGCTGACCACGCTCGCCTTATTGTTTGAATCAATGCACAAAGCAGCCCCGATAGAGCCGTGATGCACCACTTTGCCGTACATGGCAATGTCGCCGGTGGGAAATAGGGTTTTGGTATCGAAGAACGTGCCGGTGATAGCAGCAGCCGGTTTTACTCGCTTTACAATGGATTTAAATGATTCCTGCTTGCCGGGGCCACCCTTAGCGAGCGCTACGGTGACTTTTACGCCGCTATTGCCCAAATCAGCCGTCACGACGTGCGCGACTGTTCCAGCCACTTTTACCTTAGTGTATGCTACAACGGCGGCGAAGCACGCGCCAGACAGGCTCAGCGATACGAGGAATGTGAGGAATGTGATGAATATGCGCTTAAACATGGTAATCACCTTGAGCTGCAAACTCAATGAAACATGCTGCATAATTTGTGCCATAAACTCATTATTATGCAGGTATTTTTACCATATTTTGTGCATTTCAGGTGGAATTACGGTTGTTATGGACTTGCTATTATGAGAAACAATCAGTAGCATCCCATAGGGTTTGGTGTAAAGGTTGGTGTAAAGGTTGGTGTAAAGGTTAGTGTAAAGGTTAGTGTAAAGGTTGGTGTAAAGGTTATGTGTATACATCGCCATCCTGAGGCTCTCGAAGGATGAGCAGCATGATAAGCTTTCAAATCTAGCATTTTCTTTGCTCTTTCGGCATAGCCCAAAATCCATCGGTCCCCCTCTTCACATATCCCCCGTCCTCATGGTATAGTTATGGCATTATGCGAAACAAACTCTTCTATGGCGATAATCTGGTGGTAATGCGGGAGAATATCTCGGATGAATCCATCGATCTGGTGTATCTTGACCCGCCTTTCAACTCTGCGCGGAATTATAATGTCCTTTTCAAGCAGACGAAGAAGGATGAAAACCAGGCGCAGATAACCGCGTTTGAGGATACTTGGCGATGGAGCAGACGCCACTATTTAGAGTTTTTTGATCACCCCGGAAATGCTCGACTCTTTGATTTGATGGAAGCTCTATACAAGATACTTGGCCAGAGCGATATGATGGCATATCTCGTGATGATGGCCCCGCGCCTGATGGAACTTCACCGAGTTCTCAAACCCACCGGCAGCCTTTACCTGCATTGTGACCCGGTGGCGAGTCATTACCTAAAGATAATACTGGATGTGGTGTTTGGAGCCACTAGATTCAGAAACGAGATAACCTGGAAGCGAACAAGCAGCCACAACACTGCTCGGCGATATGGCAACGTCTCGGACACTATCCTCTTCTATACGAAGAGTGATAATTACATTTGGAATCCTGTGTACACAGATTATTCTGAAGAGCAATTATCTCGATATAAACAAGATGAAGATGAGCGCTGGTACAGATGCGATGATTTAACGGCAGAAAGAACCGGTAGTAATTCAGGCAAATTTGAATGGCGTGGTACGATGCCGCCTTCGTCACGCGGCTGGGGTTACACAATAGAACAATTAGAAACATGGTTTGCTGAAGGACGTATACTCCTGAAGAAAGACGGAACGCCGCGAATGGATGGATTGAAAGTGTATTTGGATGATTCACCAGGACAGCCTCTTCAAAATGTGTGGATTGATATACAGCGTATTGGAAACACATCTGCAGAGCGCATGGGCTACCCTACCCAGAAACCCCTGGCCTTGATTGAGCGTATCATAAAAGCATCATCCAACCCGGGCGACATAATACTTGACCCGTTTTGTGGATGCGGCACTGCTGTTGTAGCTGCTGAGAAGCTTGGGCGCAAATGGATTGGAATGGACATCACATTTATAGCAATAGACCTTATGATAAGCAGGCTGGCAAACGACTTCGAGCTCAAGCGCAAGCAAGATTATGATATCATCGGCGACCCCAAGGACGCATACTCGGCTCGAAAGCTTTTCGAGCAAAGCCCGAAGCAGTTCGAGATTTGGGCGGTCGGCCTCGCCTCGGGAGTGCCGCAGCCTGATAAAGTCGGGGATAAAGGCATAGACGGCAAAGTATTCTTCCGTGACTTGGAAGACAATCTGCAAAGCGCCGTATGCCAGGTAAAAGGCGGCCACCTCACACCCAGCGCAATCCGAGACTTTTCACACGTGGTAGAGCGCGAAAAAGCCGCAATGGGCTTCTTCATCTGCCTTGACACACCCACCAAAGGCATGTATAACGAAGCCGACGAAACAGGCTTCTTCACAGCCCCAAGCGGCAGAAAAATCCCAAAACTCCAGATTCGCACCATCAAAGAACTCTTAGAGGATAACAAAGAGTTCGACTTCCCCCAAGGCTACTCCCTCAAGAGCGGCTCAGGGAAGAAACTGGTGAAAGAACGGGATCAGGGGAAGTTGGGGCTGTAAGGGTTAGTTTGGGCCGATGGTCTGATGGTTTGATGGTCTGATAGTCCGATGGCGGGGAGGGAACGGGGCTATCCGTATAACCCGGCGGTTTCGGGAAAAGGGTTTCCCGAAAGAACAAGCAATGTCAATCGTCTTGTCCATTCTGCTTCAGTAGTTTTCTGATCTTAACATAGGTGCACAAGCCGTTCTCATCGTTTTCCACAAAATCCGAATACCCAAGGTCCACGAGCAAAGCCAACTGAAGACCGAATTGTGCATTGCGAAGAACAGAAAGAGCGTGTGACCGATTATCATTCATATCCTGCGGCATCTTCCCCGCGTGAGCAACTGAGTCGCGTGATCTTTTGAGCTCTTTAATGTCAAGCCCAATTCTTTCCAGATTCAGGTCACGACTGTTAGCGAATGTTTCAATCTTCGCTAAGGCCGTTGTCCAATGGAATGCGCGCGTAATTCTTTCCCAAAGATGAGCATCCTTGTCAGCGTTCGCATGCTCCCTGCGCCAGTTGCGCCACACTTCTTTTAGCCGATCCTTGAGTGCTTTCTCCACACAGCTCGGTTGAGTTTCCGGGCCCCACGCGGTTGCTATGACCTCCCACGCCTGCCCGATATTGATCAAACGAGTATCCAGGTAACCAGTGCCAGACAAGGCAAGGTAGTCGATGATCAAGCGGCAGATATCCCGTTTCTCCTGCTTCCAGGATCGCCACGTAGGTAGTGTCTGGTCAAGAAAGTGCTGAATGCAAAACGATGGAACGCAGGGGCCGGGGCCAGGCTCATATCGTATTCCTTGTCGGTATATCTCGCAGTTGGTTTCATCAGTCCAGGAGACGATCTGACGATGGAATGTGATCCCGTTTCCACTGGCTAAAGAGAGCAGATGCATGAGCTGCCGTGCTTTTTCGGAATACTGCTCCAGCGTCGCGTCCTGATGACTTAAGCGAAGAGCCAAGCCTTCCGTAGTCAATCTCCATCCTGTCTGAAGGCGCTTTGCTTGATTGCGGGTGATTTCTGTTGCCTCCGTCTTTATGGTCCAGCCATCGTCCTCTATCCTGAAAGCGTCATCGTGGTACCCAACGAGTGGGTATCTCACCTCACTTGGTGGTGAATCCAAAACCTCACCTATCAGAACACTGTCTGAAGGAATAAAAGACATTAATGTCTTTCGTACATCAGGCAAAGAAAATGTTGATTGAGTCAGGAACAGACTTGCTCTTATACTGCGGCCATCTACAAGCTGGCCATCCAAGCTCCAGCGGTTTCTCGTCTCTCCAAACAATCCCTGGTTTTCGCTAACCTGGGTTCCCCTAATTGTGATGATCATGTCGTGCGGGTACCATTCAAGCGTGAACTTAGCACGGAAGTCATTATCCTGGCAGATAAAATGACCATTGCCCCTCAACACCTTCGGCTTCAGATACCGTAAGAGAACTGACGACGCAGTTGACGTTGAATCATATGCTGATGCTGCCATCATTTCACCTCTTATACTTTCGGCGCCTCATCACTACTGTTAGTTCTTTAGTTCTTTCGAAAAACCCTTTTATATGCTTCGGGACTGTTTCTCGTCCCGAAGCTAACTCTTCGACTCGATACACACAAACCCCTTCGTTCTTTCGGGAAACCCTTTTCCCGAAACCCCCTGGATATGCAACCAAACCCCCAAATCCCAGCCTAATCCCCTCCCCGCCATCGGACTATCGAACCATCCAACCATCGACCCAGACAAACCTCCGAATCCCAGCCTAATCCCTTCCCCGCCATCGGACTATCAGACCATCAAACCATCGACCCAACCCAACCCCCAAATCCCAGCCTAATCCCTTCCCCGCCATCGGACTATCGAACCATCCAACCATTGTCCTCCCTTCCCTTCCGGACTCTCCACTCTCCACTTTCCACTTTCCACTCCCCTCACACATTCACCCCAATATACTTCACCTCAAGCGGCCCAATCTCTATCGTAATCGGAGAATCGAATTTTGCTACGCCTAGTGAATTGCCGTGCTCGAGGCCGCTCCAATCGGTGAGGTTATATTTCTTCTCGCGCGAGAGCTCCAGCTCGGCGGAATCCAGCGGAATGCGCATGGTTTTTTCGGATCGCGTCGGGTTTATGAGCGCTATAAAGCCGACCCCGTCCACAATGTGCCCGGAGCCGTCTATGTTTTCGCCATCGGGAAAGCCAAGTATGTGCTGATATGTATTGAAATACTTCTCAAATCGCTTTCTAAACGCATAAAACTTCGTCAGAAACTCTACAAACTCAGGGCTGGCTGATGAGAGGTCTACGCTCCCGCCAGATTGCGCGGCGCCGTTTGCGATCATGCTCATGACAGCGTGCTTCAATTCATCCATAGAATGCTGTGCGAGGTCTCCAGACTCGTGCCAACCCACGCCATACCAGCTCCCGCGAATCGTCCTGAAAGGGTGTTCCCAGGTCATCTGAAAAAGCTGCTGGCGCTGGATGAGCTCGGCCTGAATGATCGGGAACTCGTGCGTGTCCGAAATCTGCTCCTGATCGAGCGCGCACAACCTGTGATTATCCATCGGCAGGCTGAAAGCCGATATAATCAAATCCTCGCGGGCATCGTGCGCGGCGGCGCATATCTCCGCCAGCTTCTTTCGAGCATTTATTTCCAGCTCGGTCTGGCTCTTGTGCGCATGATTTCTAGCTGTGCAGTTCGGAATATTCCAATCATTACCGTCCCACACTATCATACGGGCGTTCATTTCGGTCACGAGATCAACGAAACGCTTCTTTACATAATCGCTATACTCGCTCAACACGCAAAGCGCGTTCGCATTCGACCTCGGCGACACTTTCCCCGGCACCACATACTCGGGGTGTTCTTTCGCGGTTTCAGGCAGCCAGTAATTGCAGCTGAACGGGTTCACCCAGTAGCTCATATCCAGCCCGGCCTCGCTTGCGCGTCGAACGATCTCCTTGATGCCATGCGGGAACCTCGCTGAGTTCACTTTCAACGGCGCTTGGGCTTCCCAGCCAAGGTCCAAATGGAGCGCTTCATAGAACCCGGCATCCTTGAGACGCTTGATGATTCCCAGGAGCGCCATTCTATCATATTCAGTCAACTTCACCAGCCATGTGCTCCACGCCACCGGCACGCTCTTGGCGCCCATCACGCACCAATTCTTCATAAGATACTCGGTGTATCTCTTGAACCCGAGCTCAGACGCGCCCGCATATCCGCCAATCACCGCCGCGCCGGTGGTCATGCCATTGGTAAGCGGAGCGTAGTCGTTATGCTTCATCACAAGGCCGGTTGGCCGATGGAAGACCTCTTCGCCGGTCAAAGATTCCGTAAAGAAAAATAGCCCTTCATTGTATCCCCAGTAGCTGACCACAGCGCGCGCCATATCGCCGAACTCAAATCGTTTTTCGGGGCGCTCAGTATTTGCCTTATCAGGCGAGAAATGGACATCGTCCTCATGGTTCGGGTAGGTCTTAGAATACCGACTGAACGGGCTGATCCCCTCCACCATCTCCTTAAAACGCATGTGCTCAATGATAACGCTCTTCACCGCCCAGTTTTCAAGCTCGCATGGGTGGATTTTGATCCATTTTTTGATAAAATTCTCACTGGCGCGCGCCTGATAAAAGACAGACAACGGCAAGACAATGTCATTGAGCTCAGTGGAAAGCTTGATTTCGATGGTTTTGAGATCATCGCTCCAGTCGGGCGTTTCATACCCATCCACCTTGAAGTCGTTGGAATCCAACTCCACATTCTGGCCTTCGCCGACTATGGTCACGCCAAACTCAGCAACCGTCTCCTCAAGGTATTCCTCCACATTCACGGCGTTCGCAAGGCTGGTTGTGCCAATTCGCCCCTGAATGCAATGAACACGCCTGTGCAGCCAACCATTGCCGATCTCAAAGACAAATCCACCAGGAATCTCCTGGGCAAACCCTACAGCTATATTAAGTTCATGGTCATTCATAATATTGCTCCCCTGATTTCCATGCTACCTGTTCTTCTTGCCTTTCGACCACTCAATTTCCTTCCTTCAGACAGAAATTCAATGTTCGGGCGCAATCTCAGATGCGCCCGTTGTTTCTGAAAATGTTTAGCTCTCCCCCGAGCCGGGTAATTAAGCCGCGAACCAGCTTGCTTGCCAAAAGAATATGGTGGAGTGGACTATGAAAGTAGTACAACCAACAGTTTTAGAGTTCCGAATACCAGCCGATACCCGATATGTGGCCATAGTTAGACGCGGAGTGAGAAATCTTGCCGAGTCTGTGGGTTTTAATCACGAAGCCGTGTGTGACATGGAGGTTGCCGTCTCCGAAGCCGTGACCAATTCAGTCCAACATGGCAGCCCAGACCCCACCGCAGCGGGGATTTTGGTAAAGTGCGAAGCGTCCTCTAAACGCGTGGTATTCGAAGTGCAGGACGAATCCCCCCTCGAAACTCTCCCCAAAACCAACCCCAATAAACACGACCTGAATAACGAACGCGGCCGCGGAGTCAATATTATGCGCATTCTAATGGACGAATTCGAAGACACGCGCACGGCAGGCGGAATCAGAGTCAGAATGGCGAAGAAGAAGGGAGATAGTGGAGAGTGGAAAGTGGAGAGTGGAGAGCTCGGAAGGGACTTTTTTTCGCAGTATTAATCCCAATTTCTTTTCTTTCGAGTTTTCGATATTTCGGGTTTTCGCGATTAATTCCCTTCCTACTCTCTCAGCCAAACTTCCATCTCGCACTTTGCGCAATCAAACTTCAAATCAAGCTTCTGCCCCTCGGTGTTTATCAGCATTAGCAAGCCTTTGTGCCTGGGGGATTTGCATATACCGAGCTGGTGCTTGATGCAGTATCGGGTGGTCATAACTTTTCGCCCGGTCAATTCAATGCCGCATTCAGCGGCTGGCTCTATCTCGACAACACCATGCCTGCGGTAGAACTCTTCCGCGCGGCCGTTGAGAACATTGCCTGAAAACGAGAGCATCGTTTCAGGGTAAGGCGCCTTGTTTTTGACGGCGGCGCCCTTGCCAATAGGCCGATTCACAGACCTGACTCTCTCAAGCTCCTCCAGCGCGCCGCGCCGCAGGGAATTGAGCGTGGAAATTGGGATAAACAGCATCTCAGCCAGCTCAATTTTAACGCCATTGCATTCAAAATCAGTGCCACCAGACTTTGAAAGCTGCTTCTCGATATTCACCTGTGCCTTTTCCGGTTTTTCGGCGGGTGTTTTCTCGCAATCAATAGAAAATTCGGCGTTGTTTCCGTCTTCGTCATGTGCAATCAGCAAGAGGCCGTCTGGCGTATCCTTAAGCGTGTAATCTACGCCCATCACCCTCTTTGGCGCGCTCTTATTTAGCTGAGTTATGAACTCATGATCGTGGTTTCGATAGATGAGAATATCTCTTTCGATGCCCTCCAGTTTGGCAGGTGTAATAGTGTGGCCTTTTACATCATTCACCACGGTTCCGCGCAGCTCCCCATTTCGATCAAAGAAGCAGATTCCGTCGCCGCGGTGCATGGAGGTGTTAGTATCCAGCGTCACTCCAAGTCTGCTCGCGGAGATCACCTTGCCGACGGGTTCGCCCACCATTTTGGGGGTATCAGGCGACCCAATGGGCTCGCGGCGGCCATGCAGAAAATATTGCGTATACCATCTGTTAAATGTCTTGTCCGGATTAGGCTTGAAATCAATCTCGCTTCGGCCAGATGAACTTTTTGCCAGACCAAGTTCGGCTATCGCCTCGTCCAGCTTCGCGCGGTAATACGCAACCACGTTGGTTACATAAGTCTTATCCTTAAGCCGCCCCTCAATCTTGAACGAACAAACTCCGGCCTGCAGCAGCTCTTTCATAAGCTCGGACAGGTTCAAATCACGAATCGAAAGCAGATGGCTGTTTCGCACAAGCGGCCTGCCGTTCGGTTCTGCAAGTGTATAAGGCTTGCGGCACGGCTGAGCGCACTCTCCCCGGTTCCCGCTTCGCCCGCCGAGCGCATAGCTCAAATAACACTGCCCGCTGTAACAAACGCACAGCGCTCCATGCACAAAACACTCCAACTCGACTTTCGTGCTCTTCCGAATTTCTCTTATCTGGTCAATATCCAGCTCGCGCGCCAATATCACACGCCGTACGCCGACTTTCTCCAGAAACGCGACCTTCTTGGGTGTGTTATTATGCATCTGAGTGCTCGCTATAAGAGGAATTGGCGGCAATTCACACTCCAGCAGGGCGGCGTCCTGTATGATCAAACCGTCAACGCCCATCTCATAAAGCCGAGATATCATCCGCAAGGCCTGCGGGATTTCATCATCCCTCAGAAGAGTATTAACTGTCACATACACCTTCGCCCAATACTTGTGAGCGTGCGCGAGAAGCTCTGCTATATCCTCAAAGCTATTGCTGGCGTTCTCTCTGGCGCCAAACTTGGGCGCGCCAATGTATACGGCATCTGCGCCGCAATCAATAGCAGCAATTCCACATTCCAAATCTTTAGCGGGGGCCAGCAGTTCAATTTTACTCATTCTTACTTCCAGGGCAGTATTCCTCTTTCAATCAAATCCGGCATAATTTTGTTCAGGAGAATCGGAGACAGCTCGCTCCAATCTGATTCTTTTTCAAACCAAACCAGCTCCGCAATCTCAGAAGATGCCACCGGCTCTCCGATTATATCGCCTCTATAGAGCGCAATGCTGACCGTTTTCACCACGTTCGGGTCATCGGAGGCCGCAATGTCTTCGTAGGTGTCTATATACTCAACCCCACCTAGCCCAACCTCGCCAAGCTCCTCTCGAATCTCACGCGCCAAACACTCATGCGCAGATTCTCCAGCCTCAATTTGCCCGCCAGGCAATATCAAAGCGCCCAAACCTCGCTTCCGGCAAAGCAGCAGCGCGCCGTCTCGCAGAGTTATAAGCCCAATCTTATTATAATCAGCCATCAGCGTCCCTCTCAGACTCAATTATAACACAGCGAGGGCGGCGCGTTGCCGTA
>JAPLCU010000125.1 GCA_026392045.1 Armatimonadota bacterium | reverse complement strand
AAACAGGTTACAGGGAACAGGCAATAGAAGGGAAGGGAGCATCTTTTGAACTCTCTAAATGCTGCGCGCCAAAGTGTAGGCGCAGACTGATGTTGCGCCTGCACCTGTGAGAGCTTTAGCGGCTTCGCTCAGGGTGCTGCCGGTGGTGATGACGTCGTCTATCAGGAGCACGCGTTTTCCGGCGATGGATGCGGGATTATTGACTCTAAAAACACCTTGCACATTGGTATAGCGCAGGTCCTGGGGGAGGTCGACCTGGTGCTGAGTTTTCTTTGTCTTGACGAGGGCATTTGTTGAGAGAGTAAGCCTCAAACGTCTACAGAACCTGGAGGCAAGCTCTTCTGCCTGATTGAAACCGCGCTCCAAGTGACGCGAACGGTGGATTGGGATTGGAACCACGATATCTATCCTGCCCGCAAGGCGCGTGTCTGGGAATGATCTGACCATGATTTCGGCCAGAGGATCGGCGAGCGCTGTGCGCGAGTTATATTTGAGCTGGTGGATGGCTTCCCTCAAAGTCCCATCGAAAACCCCGGCGCTGGCTGCGCTTTCGAAAGAATACTCCCTCACCTGGCAATCAGAGCACTTAAACTTCTCCGTGGGCATCCCGCACGTATGGCAGTGGACAGGGCCGATGATATCGATGCTCTCGATGCATTTGGCGCAGAGATAATCCTCGCCTGCTGTATTGCAAACCAGGCAGAAAGGCGGATATATGAGGTCCAGAAGCCCCGTGCAGATGTCATGAATGATGTTTTGCATGGGTTATTTGTGAAAATGCGCCCACAGCAAGGAGCCGATGTGTCGACCCAAAAAACCGCCGCAAATAAATGTAACCATAAACAATACAAAACGCTGCCATTTCAGACTCTGATTCCGTTCAATGGGAACATAGCGCATCCAACAGTATAGCAAAACACCGATAAATAAACCAACCATTACGCCAGCGCAAATCGCTCTTAAGAAGATGAGCATGATTTCCTCCAATTTGTATTTAGGAAAGTATTTATCAGCTATAAGATAGCATAAAGCCCCACAGTTTACAAGATTACTAACGTAACAGCTCACTCTTCGTGAGAATATACGTACAAACTAGCATCCTGAGCTCCGTCGAAGGGCGCGGTCAAGTTTAGTTACATGTCACTTCGTAGCTGCATACTTCGTCCTTCGTCAGGCTCAGGAGGGCTCAGCATGCTCACATTGTACTCATCAAGAGTGAGCTCTTACTTACTAACACTAAAGGCTAGAAGAGTGATATAATCAACTCAGCATTAAAATTCTCGCATTATGGAGGATTAGACTTGTCTGTGAATAGATACGAAGGCAGGTTGGTAAGAGAGCCTCGATTTGATGGGGTTGCGCCGCCGCATATACTGCGGGATGACTTCGCGACATTGGACGCCAAAGCTGCGCTTCGATGCTCGTATGATGTTAGCCAGCTCATCCTGATGCAATCCATAGAAGGCCATGCTCACGAGGGACACGGGCTTTTCTACGGCCGCAAGTTCCCCAATACAACCATCGATGATATCTCTCGCTCGTTGAGGCTCGATCCGAGGGCTGTGAAGGCGGAGCGCCAGGAGCTCATCGATGAGGTCAAGCAGTTTGCCGATCGCGTAATTGCTGGTGAAGACCTGCGTTTTGCCTGTAACACTCAAAATGAACCACTCATGAGATGCGGAGCATTGCGCCAATTTGAGATTGAGGGGCATGGTGTGCTGCAGGGGCTGTATATGGGTGGTCTACGCGATGGCGCCGAGATCAGAACCGCGGCCGGAAAGCGTTTCGGCGCAGAGATCGGCTATGGAAAGTGCTATCTGGTCGATCAGAAAGTGCTCAAAGGCCTTGGCATGGATGGTTATGATCTCGCTCGTAAGCCGCATGAGGCTGATATAGCAAGATTTGAGCGGGCAGGCTTATTTGCCCACAATGGCGAGGCGCATGTGGCATATATGTATGTGCGTTATAAGGTCGGCCCAGGCGCGTCTGACGATGCCGCTGTTGTGATGGCTGGTAAGATGCGCGGGTTATCTGCTGCGGTCGGCTGTTTCCTCGCGGACGCTGTGGATACGCTCGAGAAATATGTGCCTGAATACTCTGATCAGGACTCGGGGATTAGTGAATACATCGAAAGCAACTACCCAAAGCTTGGGCTTTGCCGAGATGACGCTGTAACTCTTGCCTATCTCTGTTCCATACCCCGCGAGATGGAGGAGAAATTGCCGGATAGCTCGCTAAGGCATATGTTGCAGATAGACAGGAAGATCGATCAAAGCACAATCGAAAGCCACCTCGCGTATGTTGCGGGGAAACCTCTCTCGCTGATGGAACTCGACCACGGCGAATGCACAAACGTAGAGTTCTACAAATACATCGAGCAAAAGTTAAGTCAATTCAAGAAATCAGGGAGGTAATTCAATGCGTAAGTTTCTCGTAGTGTTAGGCATTCTCGCTATTGTTGTTATGGCAGGATGCGGTGGAGGAGGCGGAACAGCCACTCCGACTGTTGCTATTACATTGAACGGAGCAACACCATCTCAACCAAATCCGACGGTGGAGCCTATAGCTGCTCTCTCGCTGCCGGCGAAGCCAGCTGGGAGCGCGTTTGTTGCGGCTGCAGACTGCATCCCCGCCGGGACTACTTTCTCGGCGCCGGTTACTCTGACTTTCCATCTTGTGACACCGCTTCCAGCAGGAGCAACCCTGCTGCTTTTCGAGACTGATGCAGGTGACAATTGGACGCAAGTTCCCGGAATCCATCCTATAACTGTGTCTGCTGACCGCTTGACGCTAAGTGTGAATGTCAGCAAATTCAGTGATTTCCGTTACTATGCTATCTTTAGCGTTCCGGTTCCTTAGTAAGGCTAGTAAATCTACTTTGTGAATAACGGGCGAGGAATTGATCCTTGACCGTTTTTTCGCGTATGCAAGTAGGGACTGAAGCCTGCGAAGCACAAACGGTTCTTTTGGTCATGTGCCTCGTGCCCATTGTGATGCTTGAGGCGGACACGTCGGTCAGCCCCTACGGTTAAACGCAACAAAAGCGTCCCGATAATTATCGGGACGCTTTTGTCTATCTAAATCGGACTGAATCTACTAACCCATATTATTCATGATGTGCGGCATACTTCGGCATCAGGATACCGAAGCAACTATCTGATGAATAATACAGGTTAAGAGCTCTGCGCTTTAATATAATTCCTAGTAGAGATATCAAACCTGTGCATATAGCTATAATGCCTGCAGGCTCCGGAATAAACTGATAAGTAACTCTCACGATAGTCGGCATCTCAGCATAGTAGAATGCAGCTTTGCTACCAGCGGTTCCCTTGGGAAGCCAGCTTACTGTGGTTGCGCTTACATCAAGGCTGATTTTATCAGAATTTACAGTGCGTGTGAAATTCGCCAAATCGGCTGGCGCTGTAAGCAGAGCGCTGGTGGATACTATCGTCTCGGTGTCATAAGTGTTATTCCATCCAGCCGTGCCCGCGAAGTCAGTGACGCCATCTCTGGCTGTCACGTCGATTCCGCTCTCACTATAATTCTTAGTGTTACTGATGTAACTTGTGGTACCAAAAGCTAGTTCCCTCTTTACATCCAAGATGTATGACATTGTCGATTCTTTATTTGCCAAGTTCTCAAGACCTGCGGTTAGGGTAAAATCTGATTCCATGTCAAGTGTTACACCGATTAGCTGATAACCAGCGCTTGTATCGAACTTGGGCAATTCAATGGTATTAAGCCAGTCAAGTATCGTGTCATCTTTGCTCAAAGACTGGGTGTAGGACACGGTACCGGCGCTAGCCCCAACAGATATCGCGAGAACCAATGCAATCCCGAGTAGTAAGACGTTTCCAGTAAATCTCCTCATTTGATCTCCTCCTCCACAATATGGGCAACCCCGCGATAACGGTTGCATGCAACCACGGTAAAAATGCTTACATCTATCGTGCCGATGATCGCAGGCGTCTCGTGTGGCCAGCACAAAACGAGTAGGGCTACCGCAAAATTGGAACACTGCCGCTTGGTTGCAATGAATAACCTATGCAATAATCGTGCCAATGGCTGAGATTGCAACGCTAACGGTTGAGATTATTTTGTTGATTTATATTTATGAAGAATTCATTACTCATTTCAAGCAAAACAGAGGAGCTATTCAGGGTAATACCCTGATTTTTCATTAGTGGTCATGTCGGTTCGAGTATGCTTGCCGGGTCTAAGTTGTGGCGCTGAAGATTGGACGATGCTTGGTAATATGGATCACTGCGTGAAAGGGGACTTTGAGAGTGGTGGATGGCATCGATGTGGTTTGCTATCAGATGGTTGTGACGTACAGCGCTGCTATGTTCCTAACCGGTGCGAAATCTCCCGTGCGGCGATCACGCCAGATGCGGAGGATTGCATCAGGCCCCGGGTAATGCCCGCGCCGTCGCCAATGGCGAAGAGGTTTTTAATGAGAGTTTCGAGCTTATCGGTGAGCTGGAGGCGGGAGGAGTAGAACTTCACCTCGACGCCGTAGAGCAGTGTGTGCGGGCTTGCGACCCCTGGCGCGATCTTGTCCATGGCGTGGAGCATCTCGAGTATCGCCGAGAGGTGCCTGTATGGGAGCACGAAGCTGAGGTCGCCTGGAACTGCCGATGTGAGGGTCGGCTCAGTAAGACCGCGCTCGATGCGAGCCGGGGTGCTTCTATGGCCGGATTCTAAATCGCCAAGCCGCTGCACAATAACTCCGCCCGAAAGCAGATTCGCCAAGCTGGCAACATAGCGCCCATAGGTGGTGGGTTCGTGAAACGGCTCAGTAAAAGCCGTGGAGACCAGCAGCGCAAAGTTGGTGTTATCGGTTTTCTTGCGTGCGTAGCTGTGGCCGTTGACGCTGGTCACGCCCTCGTGCTTTTCTATCACGACCTCGCCCTGAGGGCACACGCAGAATGAACGGACTTTGTCTTCGAAAGATTTTGAATAATACACCAACTTAGGCTCGTAGACGATATCTGTCAGAGATTGCATCACAGCCGCAGGAAGCTCGATGCGCACGCCGATGTCCACGGGGTTTGTGGTGGTTTTGATATTAAGGCGCTGTGCCTCACGGGTGAGCCAATCTGCTCCAGACCTGCCTGGCGCCACGATCACGTAGTCAGCCTTGATGGTCTTGCCGTCTGTGGTTTTAACGCCGGTGACCTTGCCGCCTGTAACGGTGATCTCTTCGACCGCGGTCTCCATTTTGACATCGACCCGCTCGCGGAGGGCATCACGCATACGAGTAAGGATTGCGGGGCACATGTCCGTGCCAAGGTGCCTGACCTCGCTTAGAACCAGCTTCATTCCTGCCAGCTGAGCTTGACGGGCGATGGAGGCCACGGCATCGCTGTCGGAACCATAAATACGATCGGTTCCGCCGTAATCCACCCACATCTGATCCACAGACCTCAGCAGCCTGCGAACCTCCCGCTCCGGCATGAGATTCGCCAACTGACCGCCGACCTCCGGCGAGAGCGTGAGCTTTCCATCTGAAAACGCGCCCGCCCCACCCCAACCGGAGAGCATCTCAGCCTTTACGATGCGTTGATCGATATCAGGGCCTTTATCAACGATGCATACGCTGATATTCTTGCACTTCGCCAATTGAAGCGCGGCAAAAATCCCCGCCGGACCAGCCCCTATAATCAACACATCATATTTTGTCATTTTCCCTCTTCAACCTTTGCTTTTACGGCCTGCAGCATGTTCTCTATGTTCTCTTTCATCTTTTTAGCTATCAGGCCTTTAATGAGCGCGCCGACAAGCGGCACTTCATATTCGACTTCTATTTCAGAATCGAAACGTGTGCGGCCGTCCACATCAGTAAATTGCCATTTACCCGAGTACTTGCTATAATCGCCCTTGAGCAAGGTGAATACGCACGTTTTGGCCGCGTCGTCCCAGATGTCCTCTTCAGTCCATTTGATGGTGGTCTTGAACTCTTTTACGATGCCGACCCACTCGCTAACTATGCGTGCGCCGTCCTCGCTGCGCTCAACTACTCTAACACTCTTGAGGTCCGGCATGAACTCCGGAAACGACTCCACGCTCTTCGCCAGAGTGTAAACTTCTTCCAGCGGACCGTTGATTTCTATGCTACTTGATACTCGTGCCAATGTGAGAAACTCCTTTTGGGGTTAGGGGTTGGGGGATGGGGGTTGGATTAGCTGGTCGCGAGGGACAAGCTGTATCCGTTACCCCATACCCATCACTGAACTCCTTCTCTAGTTACTTTTTTTATGTGAAGTATTGATTGTTGGAGCTATATATTGATGGCTGCGAAGGTAGTCCCTTCCCCAACCCCTAACCCCCATCACCCAACACCTATTGCATTTTCCTAACCAGCCCCACCACTTTGCCGATTACCTCAATGTTATCAAAATACATCGGCGCCATGGTTGGGTTTGCGGGTTGCAGCCTTATTCGGCCGCTCTCTTTGTAAAATCGCTTTACGGTGGCCTCGTCTTCAACCATCGCGACGATGGTGTCGCCGTTATCCGCTGCGTTTTGACGGCGAACTATCACGAAATCACCATCCATTATACCGTCTTCCATCATGCTCTCACCTTTAACGCGGAGCATGAAACCCTCTCCTCCCGCGAGGAACTCGCGAGGCACAGGGAAGCTTTCTTCAATATTTTCATCTGCGAGCATGGGGCTGCCAGCGGCAACTCGCCCTATCACAGGCAGGTTCATGACCATCTTAGGCTTGATTGCCTCCAGACTTCCCCCAGTCACACGGATTGCACGAGTAAGAACGGCATCTCGGCAGATATGGCCAGACTGTTCAAGGGCGCACAGATGCGCATGTACGCTCGAACTAGAGCTCAGATCCACCGCCTCGCCTATCTCGCGGACGGTCGGCGGGTAGCCATGCGCTTGCGTATGCTGCATAATGAATTGCAATATTTGCCTCTGCCTTTGGCTAAGTTCCTTCTGCATAGTTCTCCCTCGCTCTCCGGACTGTTGACTGTCTACTGTTGACTGTCGACTGTTGACTGTCGACTGAGTCACACATCGAATATCACTCGCGTGCGCCATTCGTCGCCGTGCTTTTCGACTGCCATCTGGTGGTATGTGACCGCCTTGATGGTGGGGCCGAGCCATTCGATATCCTCTCCAAAAGGCCGCGCGTAGACTTTGCAAGTCAATTTGCCCGGTGACATCTCCATGATCTCGAAATCAAGCGGCAAAACGCAATCTCCGTCGATTATTACAATTAATAACGAAAGAAACCTCTCCAAAAGGTTCACGGCATCATCGCCCTCGGCCTCGATTTCAATTGTCTGGGTGGGCGTATAATTATCCAGATCGGCGATGATCGAAAACATGCCATAAGCGGTGTTCTCGAACGCCTCCGCCATGGTTTTGCCCTTGCCGATCACGCCGATATCAGCCGTATGCTCGATTGTCTCGAATGTATGTTCGCGCCTCATCCCAAGTTTAATACGGCATTTATGCCCAATCCTCCTTCTATCGTTGTAACTTTTTTGTAAAAGCTCACGAATGATGCACACAACCTGAGCATGCTGAGCTCCGTCGAAGTATGCGGCTTAGAAGATACGGGGGTGTAAATTTGACCGCACCTTTCGACGGAGCTCAAGATGCTGGGCCGTTTCTTGTATTTTCACTAAGAGTGAGCTGTTAACTTTTTTCTGTAATTACAAATAACCCGGATCCAAAAGGACCCGGGTTAATTTGCTAGTTGCTATTCACTTTTTCAGTATTAAGTTGTATTGATGGCAGATTCGGTCACGGAGCAAGACCAAAATATGATGATGCAAATGCCATCTCCGCTACCATTAGTATTATGCGCCATTTTTGCATTCTGCGCTACTGGACATTTGGCGTATTTTTTGGTAGTTCATTAGTATTATGGCGGGCTGCTTGAAATTCTTTAATCATGAGACGCCGGATACAGGCGGATCAGAGATCCCGCCCGAACGTCCGAGCGCGAAGCGCCCTTCCCTTCCCAAACTCATAACTTAGAACTCAAAACTCAAAACTCTACTTGACCGCCATCTCTCGTGCCTGTACAATTCAATCATGAGCAATCTTCGCATTCTAGGACTAGACCCCGGCACTGCGACCACCGGCTATGGGGTGGTGGATAAGATCGGGTCATCGCCGGTGATGGTGGATTACGGCGTCATCCTGACCAGCCCCAAACAGTCAGACGCCGTTCGCCTGACGGATATCTACGCCCAGCTCAATAAGATCATCGATAAATACAACCCCGATGTGATGGTGATGGAGCGCTTGTTCTTCGCCAAAAATCAAACCACCGCGATTGCGGTTGGCAAGGCGTGCGGAGTGATGCAGCTCGCCGCCGCTCAAAGAGGCCTGGAGGTCATAGAATATACCCCGCCCGAGGTCAAGCAGGCTGTGGTGGGCTACGGCAACGCCGAAAAGAAGCAGGTGCAGTTCATGATCCAGCGCATTCTCAACCTAAAAGAAGTCCCAAAACCAGATGACGCCGCAGATGCCCTCGCGCTGGCAGTCTGCCATGCTCATGCGGAGAAGTTGAAGGCAGCGGGGAAGTGAACAACGCCTAATCGGAGGATTCATTTGAAGCGATTGACTTTCGGTAAGCTGATTATAGGAACTGGTACTCTTGTGCTGCTCACTTGCATTGTTTTTGCGGTGACGGTAGTAGCGCGGTTTCTCTGGCCATATCTTGGAGGCGATAGTCTGGAAACCCAAATATCTAAGCTCAAGGCCAGCGGGGAACCCGTAACGATGGCAGAGCTTGTTGGCCCTGCTATCCCGGATTCGCAAAATGCCGCTTTGATTTACGAGAAGGCATTTAAGGAGATGGGATTCCCTAAAGACAAGAGCCAGTTTGAGGAAAGAGTTGAATCGTTATTGGATGATTGGAAATCCGGCAAAACGAATGCCTACCCTAAGCTGGAACAATTTGTTTCCCAGTATCAGACGGTAATTCCTCTGATCGAAAAGGCTTCGGACTATCCGAAGTGTCGTTTTTCGGTGAACTGGGAAGATGGATTGGATGCTAAGCTGGACCATCTCGGATATCTCAGATGCCTTTCAACGTTGCTTTCCTGCGCCACCATAGTCGAAGCGCATAACGGACGAATCGAGAACGCCGATCATTTGTGCGAGCTCAAATTGAAGCTGTCCAACGCAGTGCAGGGCGAACCCGACATCATTTCTTTTCTTACCAGAACATCGCTGATAAGATCCGCCTGCTCCAGTATCCGGGCCAGCCTGGAGTTTGGGAATATGACCAATACCCAGGCACGCAGGCTGTATGATGCGCTGTCAGCCATTGAGCTCAACGCGCATCACAAACGGGCTCTTCAAGGCCAAAGGATACAGGGCATTGGCTTCTATAAGCAAATAGCAAGCGGGCGAATAGGCTCGACCAAGATTAGTGACGCTAGCACAAAACACCGATTTGTGATGGGAGCATTTCTACGGCCTGATCAGGCGTATTTCTTCAAAGAAATGAAGAGAGAGATCGATTGTGCTAATGTGCCGTATCGTGTGCTCAAGGCCAGGAAGACTGATGAGACTATTGAGTGCAACATGCCCAGTCTCGCATTGGTCTCAATGATATTCGTGTCAGGATTTGGCTATAATGCCGCACAGGATTGGGCTGTGGCAGATATCAACGGCAGCCAGATAGCGTTGGCGATGCGCGTCTTTCATAATGCCACAAGCTCATATCCCCAATCCCTTAGTAAACTTAAGACCGAGCCAGGTTGGAAACTTAATATGCAAGACCCATTCAGTGGGAAAGACTTTATCTACAAGCGAAAAGGAAAAGGCTATCTTCTTTACAGCATAGGACGAAATCTCAAAGACGAAGGCGGTTGGGACGACTTTACTCCCGCCCAGCGCGCCATGCACCCTCGACCTGATATGCCTGATGATATTGTTTGGAAAATGGAACACTAACTTAATAAGGAGACTTTCATGAGAATAACCATATTTGCAATCCTACTGCTTGTTTCCATCACCGCTTGCGCATTCGCCGCCGATTCGGGAATCCACTCGATGGTGGTGGGGGAAAAGGCGCTGGAGCTTGTCGAGAACCGGCAGTTGACTTTCAAGGCGGATGGCAAAGTGGAATCAGCGGTGATATCGCCTGACGGCAAGAGCATTGTTTATTGCCAGAAAGACGAACCATTATCGATCAGCGTTCACATGATGAAAACCAGCGGCTCATCGGCGAAGATCACCGTCAAGGGCGCCAAGCGTGATTCCGAGATCAGTCGTGACGAGCACCTAAACGAAGACAGTTGGCAGATCACAGGTCCGGCCGCATGGCTTCCTGACAGCAAATCATTCGCTGTCGCCACAATCCATGGCAAACCCATAGACGCGTCTACTCCGAAAGACGACCCCGCTCGCGAAGACAGCACGGAATTGGCCGTAATTTTGTACACGCTGGATGGGAAGGTTAAAGCCTCTGTGCCCATCAAGATGGACGCTGGCGCAAAACCATATCCTGAAACCATTATGTCTTTTAGCCCCGATTCGCGGCGATTTGCAATCACATACAGTTTGCTCGCCCAGCACCCCGACTCCGGCACGGGCCTCCAGAATGGGCCCACGCAGCTTGGGATAATTGATATGATTGATGAGCCGGGCCGTATGCTCTATTCTTCCAAGCCCGAGGAAAGCAATCGGTATGGGAGTGTCGCCTGGTCATCAGACGGCGCAGCCGTAGTCTGGAGCAATGTTCGTGAGGTGCAGAAGATCAGCGTGTCTGACAACAAAGAGGAGAAACTCGCGGAGTCGGGCCCGGTTGCATGGTATTCTCCCGATGGCCGCTTTGCGGTCGTCACCCTCAGTCCCGGCGTTACTGTCGAAGACCTCCAGACCCACAAACTCACTACGGTAGCCAAGGCTGCTGATTCCGCCTTTGTCAGTTGGTTGCCGGGCAGCCAAATGCTCCTGTACACCCGCCCACAGACCATCAAAGATGATTCTGGCAAGCGCACTCGTACACTGAAGACCCTCTGGCTTGCATGTTTGGCTGAACACAGCCGCAACGCTATGTGTATCGCATTGGACGTCGATAATGTCGCGGTTTCCTCGTCTTTGGATCAGAGTAAGATTGCCTACACGAGCCAGGGACGTCTCTATGTTGCCGAGCTTGAATGGCGAAAGCCGACTTCTGAGGAGAAAGCCGATGCAGGATTGAAGTTGACCGAAGATGAGGAGAAAGCCGTTCTCGTCGAAAACGCCAAGCGCATCGGCGTTGGACTTGAGCAGTTAGTTATGGAAAAAAGAGGTGAAATGCCATTCAGCGCAGCCGAGCTCCTGTCTTATGTAGGCGACAAAGCATTCTTTCGCCCCGGCACGGATCAGATGATTTTCAAGTTCCTGCTCGACGCCGATCCTTGGAAAGTCAATGAAGAAGGCAAGCGCTACATACCAGGCGAAACAGTGCTGGGTGAGTTCGATGCGGGGTATTCTTGGAAGATAGTCGTTTACCTTGGGGGCGATTTGAAGGTTGTCCAGAAGTAACAGCGCCCTACCTGCGCTTCATAGGCATCTGATGATATTGTTTGGAAAATGGATCGCTGATTAAATAAAAAATCCCACATCCGGCGTTTTAGTATATGAGGACGTGATGAGAGAGCCTTACGCGGAGATAACTTTACAGCCAGGAGCCGGATTATTGCAGGATAGCGCTAATACGGGCGAAAGGGTTTTGGAAAGCGCTTACGATGCTTACGCCCGTATGCTCTATCGGTACGCCCTCGCCATATCTCGTTCACCGGATGACGCAGAAGACACCGTGGCGGAGGTCTTTGCGAAGGTTGCTCGCGATTGGAAGCGAGTGTCGCGGATGGATAACCCCAAGGCCTATCTCTTCTCAGCCACTCGCAACGCCGCGTATAGCATCCTCAGAAGCAAGCGGCGAAGAAATATCTTGCATGACTCTGTTTGCGCGGAGATGATGTCTGGCCCTGTGGGTGATTTGAGCGAGGCGGCGCATGCGAAAATGCTCTGCGAGGCGCTTATTGGCTTGCCGATAGATCAGCGCGAGGTGTTGACGCTTAAGGTGTTTGATGGAATGACTTTCAAAGAGATCACTGAGACCATCGGGGTGTCGATGGGAACGGTCACCAGTCGTTACAAATACGGCATTGAAAAGCTCCGTAAGGTCCTGGAGGTAACGGACGATGAACAATAATCGCATAGAAGAACTGCTCAGAGACGCATGGCAGCCCGAACCGCCGGATGGCATGAAAGGCCGCACCCTGTCACGCGCTCAGAGTGAACTGACGAAGCGCCGCTGGCAAGTCAGATTCTCGAAGGCGAATAAATGGCAGGTTGCGTTGGCGGCTGTTTGTGTTGCGGTCGTAATATTCACTAATATCGATTGCAGCAGGCGGGAGGAGCGATTGGCTTTAATGATCGGAGGCCAAAGCGCAATGGGACCACAAACACGAATCGCCCGATCTTTCTCGGCGGAAGAATGGGGCCGCATGCAATCTGAGATGATGGCAAAATTGAGCTCTGATATGAAAGGTGATAATCCATAATGGCACGTTTTAAGAGAGGTTTGAAAATATTCGGTAAGGTAGCGCTCGCGCTTGTGCTGGTGGCGCTTGTTGTAAATGGTTCGCTTCGTTTTTACTGGGGCAGGCAGATTGAGAGCAAAATTGCAGCGTTGAAGGCTGCCGGAGAGCCGGTGTCTTTTGCGGACTTACGGGGCGCGCCTGTGCCTGATTCAGAGAATGCCGCACCAATTTACGCGAAGGCTTTCAAGGTTATGGCGGAACCCGCGATGCGCAAAGATATAGATACGCTCTGCCAAATAACAAGCGCCGAAGCCGGCCGGCCCAGCCGAAAAGACTGGGACAATGCAAAGGCGGCGGCAAAACGCTGCGATAAGGTCTTCAAGCTAATTGAAGAAGCCCAATCAAAGCCTGTGTGTCAATATCCATTGCCCCCAGCGAACTCAGATGTGAATGGAATGGTCGGTGTGAGTTTCACTAAATTTGCGAGATTGCGTGATACAACGCGTTTTCTTTGCGGAAAGGCATTTCTCAATGCTCATGAAGGCGATGTCCAGGGAATGATCGAGGGCATCGACAGCGCTCTCAAACTCAAAGGCGCGCTTGATAAGCAGACTTCGCTAATTGGATATCTCGTGTATAATGCTATCGCCAAGATAACACTGGCCAATCTTTATAAGGCGATGGGGCAATGCTCGCTTAATGAGGCTCAACTTCGTCAGCTTGATTCTGTGATCTCACAAATTAACAGCGCTGAGCTTTGTCGAAGTGCTCTGACCGGCGAGCGGGTGTATTATCTTCAGATAGATAGTGCAATGAAGCGGGCAGGATTAGGCCTGATCTCATTTCAATACGGTGAAACATCTGCCTATCTGGATAACATGGCAAAGCTGATTGATGGCGTAAGCATGGATTACTCTGCGGCGCTTTCCAAAGGGCTAGTTGGCGATAAAGTGCAAGCCAATATACCAGTCTACGCAACCATTAGTGGTATGCTAATCCCAGTATTCGCGAAAGCAAATGTAGAGCATTACAAAACCGATGCGGAGATAGCTTGCTGCCGTGTTTCTCTTGGACTTGAGGCTTATAAGGTTAAGTTCAGGCGTTATCCGCAGAATCTCTCTCAACTAAAATCACAACTCAAATGGGCACTACCCATTGACCCGTTCAGCGGCAAAGCGCTTATCTACAAACCGAACGGCAAGAGCTTTACGCTATACAGCATCGGGCCAGATCAAAAAGACGACGGCGGGCGCAAAAGCCGCAAATACAACAGACTCGGAGTCTTAACCGGCGATATAATCTGGAAGTGGGATCGCTAGCAACGTGAACGGGTCCTGCCAACATGGGATTTACGCTTGTTAAAAAAGGGCGCATCAATAGATGCGCCCAAAAAGGAGAATAGGAGAAAAAAAGAGAAAAGAAATCTCTAGTGAATGTATTATACCACAGTAATTGCATTTCATGATCAAATATTTTCTTCGGGACTGTTTTTTTGGAATGCCCCGCTCTGACATCCCCCGAAAATCCCCGTTTTGAGCTCAAAACCAAGCCCATGCGCAATCTGTGAACAAGATTTAACTGAAATATACCGGAAATTAGGCCAAAAACGGGCATTCTCGTTGTCTTATAATTATGGGAGACAAATTTTTTTGAGGGCTTAGGTCTTTGATTATCTTTAGGTTCCGGCATTGAAAGCCGAAACATCTGCGATAGATTCACCGCCTCTGGGCTTATAGCCTGGGGGCGGTTTTGCGTACGGCGGCGATTCAGGATGGCGAGTTGGTAAGAGTTCAGTCTTAGTGTATTTGTCATTCCGAACTTGATTCGGAATCTAAGCCTTAAGCGTAACAGATCCTGAATCGAGTTCAGGATGACATGTAATTCCCGCAAGACTGAACTCTCTCGCGAGTTGGCAGTATGTCATTTGTGAGCTGTTCCCAATTCATAATTCATAATTCAGCATTTAGAATTACCAAAAAGGAGGCTATGTATGAGACCTGTCAGATATGCGGCTGTTGAGCTGCTTATGAGCTACCCGGATGCCACTGTGGCAGAGATGCTGGGTTTGAGGCTTTCTACCCTGCGTCGATGGCTTTGCGAGCCAGGCTTTGCCAAAGCGTTGAGAGATAGGGAACGGGAGCAGAAGGCGGGAGCAACTCGCATCGCAAGGCAGGCCGTGGTCAATGCGGCGGCGGCGCTTTGCCAGTTGACATCGGAGACATCTAAGCCGGATGCCAAGGTGCTTCTGGATGTGCTCAAGGTGAGCGGAGCGTTCGATGCCGAGACCATTGACCCGGCAGATGCCATCGCAGAAGTGATCAGCCGAATCTCAGGCGAGGAGGTGAGCCCTTGTGATTGATAACCAGAAGCGAATAGAGCTGGCAAAGGCGCTGTGGGGTTGGATACCGCACCCCAGCCAGAGGAAATGGCTTCTTGCGGATGTGAAAACCAAGGTAGCGGCGTGCGGCAGACGTTGGGGCAAGACCGAGGCCGCCGCAATTGACGTCGCCACCTTCGCCATAGCCTGCCCCGGAAGCGTGCAAATGATAGTATCGCCCACCAGCGATCAAAGCAGGCTGATTTTTGATGGGATTGAGCGCATGATGATGAGCTCGGGGATAACGAGAGCTCTTGCGAAGATAACTCGAACTCCTTATCCAAGGATGTCGATCGGCAGAAGTCTTGTGATGGCGCGGACCGCTGATGAGGACGGCCGCAACCTGCGCGGGCACTCCGCGGACAGAGTAATCGTGGATGAAGCCGCGTATGTGCGAGATTGCGTGATTCAGGAAGTTATTTCTCCAATGCTTGCAGACAATAATGGCCGGTTGGTGATGGTGAGCACGCCATTTGGCAAAAACCATTTTTATCGCACTTTCGTGCGAGGGAACAGGGAATTGAAAACAGGGAATAGTGGAGATTGCGCGTCATTTACTTTTCCGTCTTGGACTAACCCGCATATCAGCGCTGAGTATGTCGAAAGACAGAGAGGGGAGATTTCGACCAGGCAGTTTGCGGTGGAGTATGAGGCGCAGTTTTTAGACGATGTTGGCAGCGTTTTCCCTTGGGAGGATATCAACGCAGCGTTAGAACGACCGAGCGCAGGCATCGAATACGAATACGTAGTCGCCGGAATAGACTGGGCGAGGTATTCGGACTTTACAGCTATTGTCGCGCTGGGGGTAAGCGAAAGCGGCGTAAAGGTGATTGCTATGGATCGGTTTAACGGCATGGGTTGGAGCGCACAGATCGAGCGGGTTGTCGGCTTTCTAAAGGCAAACGCAGTGAGCCAGGCGCTGACTGACCAGACTTCAATAGGCGATCCATTGCTTGAGCAGCTGAGAACGAAGCTTTGGGACACCGGCGCGGATGTGTTGGTGGACGGTTACGGTTTCACCAGCCAGTCCAAGCGTGATTTGGTGGAGCATCTGGCTATGAAACTCTCACACATTCAGCTATCAATCCCTCGCGACGAAACCCTGATGCGTGAGCTGCAATACTACGAATACGAGCTGACGCAATACGGCAACGTGCGAATGAACGCCCGCTCCGGCTCCCACGACGATCTGGTAGTTGCTCTGGCGCTGGCGTGTTGGCAGGCGAAGAGCTTTGGCGCTTCGGGCGGTGGGTTCTATGGCAAGAATGGAAGAACTGCTGCTGGGGCGGTTTGGTAGGTGACAGTATTCTGATCATCAGTATTGAGAATGATTATTCTATTGTTGAAGGTGTTTACCATTAAATTTACCAGGGTGCGCACTATCAATAGTTAGGGTTTTGGTGAAAGTTGTGGAATAGACTCGATAGCGCCAATGTGGCGGACCTACCATCAAATTGATCGGTAGCATTAATCATCTTAACTGGAGGTATTCAAGTGAAATTCCGAAAAGTGATCAGCTGTGTAGTTGCAATCGGATGCATCGTTATGGCTGCGGGCGCTGTTATGGCTCAGGATGAGGCGGCGGGTATCTCGAACTCACTGAGTGTGGCTTACGCCAGCAAATATGTGTGGAGAGGCCTTGTGCTGAACCCGGAACCGGTTATGCAGCCGTCTCTCACGCTCACTCTGCCCAGCGGCCTGAGCTACAATTACTGGGCAAGTTACAACCTACAGAACTCCAGCGCCGGTGGCGATGGACAGGTTGTAGAGGCCGATCATACACTCAACTATCCCGTTAAGCTCGGGCAGTTTGATGGAAGTGTTGGTTACTCATACTGGTCTTACCCAAACACCGCTGCGCATAGCACCTCGGAACTTTCTGCAAATGTATGCTTTGGCGGGAAATTCAACCCGACCGTTTCCGTTAACTATGACGTTGATCAGACCAAGGGCGCATACTACAGCCTGGGCGCCAGCTATGCATGCGGCCTGCCATTTGGCCGGACAGCGAAAGATCTGGGCTTATCAGTTAAAGTTGGTTTCGGTGACGGCAGGCATAACGAAGGCAATTACGGAATAAGCCGCAAATCTGCTCTGACGGACGTAAGCGTCGGCGCGAGCACCGAGTTTGCTCTTGGCGAAAAATTCACTTTAATTCCATCGATAACTTATTCACGCATCCTGGACAGTGAAATACGAGACGCCCTGGCCGATCCTGACAACTTCGTCATCGGCGCAGCCGTCAACTCGTCATTCTAATTGATTGAGTATTAGATATTCAGTAAGAAGAGAGCGCTCATTGCGGGCGCTCTTTTCTTTGCCCAAAATTGTCGTCTACCTATTAACAACATGCAGAAAAGGAGGAACATATGCAAAAATCAGTATTTGCGCACTTTGCCGAAAGGCTGGGTGCGCGCAGGGCGCCGCCGGAGGGGGAGTTGGCGGCTGCCAGGGGGGCGGTGGGCAGTATTGCCCCGTATAACCCCGACGATCTCATCGGCACGCGCGGCTATGCGATCTATGATCAAATGCAGCGTGATGCTCAGGTGCAGGCTTGCCTGACCGTTAAGAAATCTGCCGTGCTTTCGCGGGGGTGGGAGGTGCATCCGGCGTCTGACGACCCGAAAGACCGTGAGGTGGCAGATTTTGTTCGGTTTGCTCTCAACGACATGCGCGGCTCCATTTTGGATGTGCTCTATAACATCCTGGATGCGCTGGCCAAGGGTTTCAGCGTTATGGAACTCAACTATCGAATTATCGAAAAAGAGCCATTCAAAGGCATGTTCGGCCTGGCGAGTATCAAAAGCAAGGACCCATCTACGTTCAATTTTGAACTGGATGAATATGCGAACATCCGTTCTTTGGGGCGC
>JAPLCU010000071.1 GCA_026392045.1 Armatimonadota bacterium | reverse complement strand
AAGACATGGGTGCAATAGGATTGCGCGGCCCGGAGTTCCGTTTCGAATTCCAGGAATTTCTGCAAGTCGCGGTAATTCCTGAGCCTGTTGGCGAGATCATCGACCTCGGTCTGCGACGCGGCAACTGCATCAAAGGCTTTGTAACCGAACACCTCTTTCAGAGCGTAGAGAAGAACGTTGATGTCGTCGCCACTCAGGTCAGTTGAGAAGAGCCGTGTTAGTTGGCCCATCTCCTCGGCGTAAGGATCGGTGACCTGCAATGCCTCGAACAGTCCTTTCGCTCGGCCTGCCGTCCGGGTTGATTTCTCTTTCTCTTCAGCGAACTGCGAGCGTAGGCTGGTGCGGTGCCTGGATATCTCGGCATCATCATGCGTGGCGGGGATCGTCACTCCGAGCAACTTCTCAGCATATGGTCGAAGCACTTCCCAGTTCTCAGGCTTTGCAACCTTCTGAACGTTCTGCAGGTTGTCCACCACACGAGCCGCGAAATCGATATCAGCGATGTTCGAGTAATCGACCACGAGCGTCGATAGCCCGGATTTCGGGTTGACGCCGAGGCGAATCTTTCCTTGTTGGACCAGACACAGCAGGTATATCTGCACCATCCGCCGACTGAGGCCGTAGTCTTTCGGGCCGCCGACACCCATAAAGTTCTTGTAGACAGTCTCGATGCTCATGCTCTGGTCGTCATCCACGAGCTTGCTATCAATGAATGAGTAGATGTCCTGGACATGAGTGTTATCGGAGACATCAAGCTCCTTCTCCGCCGACTTCTTCATGATCTTGAGACCATAGCCGAAGTTCTGCGCAGCGCTTATGTCTTGATTCGGCTTGGCACCTTTGGGTATTCGTCCTGCCCTGACGATTCCATTTATGACCTTCACACCGTCCTCTTTGCGGAATGTGAACGGATGCTCGAACTTGATGTCACGGGATTCGTAGACAGCGGTGAGCACTCGGCTGATGACGGGCTCCAGCACGCCTGCAAGTTCGCCAGCTACTCGGAATTCCATATGGGTGTTATTGAGCGCGTCCACTCGTCCCCGTGCATAGCTGCCATCTATCGCTTTCATGATCTTGCCGAGGTCTGACTGGAGGGCGCTTGATACCCAGCTAATGACTGCTACGGCATCTTCGCTCTCTTTACCTTGCCAAGTGGAGATGAGCTTCCTGTAAGCAGCGAAATCCAGAAGCCGGTCGCGCTCTTCTTGAGTAAGCTCATCCGGCACCCAAAGCACAATGCGAGGATCGCGCATTCGCTCAAGGATCTTCGTAGTGGCCTCCTGGGATGCCGTCTTGGTGCTGATAAACACGGCGAAATCTTGGTCCGTGGAGTCACTGTCGATGGATGGTAGCGGCGAGTTATCCGCAGAAACGCGCGCCAAGTCTCTCATTCCCACCAGGCCGGTGATGCTTCGGTGCTGCCAGGTTACCTCCAATGATTGGTCACCTGACTTGGAGAAGAGACGGTCTTCCCACGGAGCCACGTATGGCGCGACATCCTTGAACATCGATTTGACGCCGTTCGAGAGGTCGATGGTCATCTGTCGCGTACGAACCGGCCAATCGTCCAGCGCAAGAAGGTGTTGCCAAGCTTCCTGCAACGCAAGTTCGTTGGACTCGGCCTCGTCGCGCGCTCTTTGAAACTCAACCCGTGGATCTACTCCGGTGAAGACCGGGTCAAACTTGTAGCGTGGTTTGCCGTCGTCGTCCAAGGTCTCCACGACCTGCCGAAGCTCTTTTCTGAGGTTCTCGGCGATATTCTCGTAGTGTTGGATGTTCTCGTCAGAAGTGGAATCTGTGGCGCGCTCTATCAGCACCGAGTTAGATATCTCTTCAGGTGAAAGGCCCTGCTGGCGGGTCCGGGCAACGTGGTAAAGGAACAGGGTCTGAATTGTCTTGACGGCCTTGTCGCGATAGACCTTTAGAGAGCCCTTCGTCAGCCCATCGATCTGCCGCTTGCACGCCTCGTAAGCCCGATACTCGATCTCTCGTCTGGTCTTGATCGCCACGAGACCCGCGTGAACGCCACTCGGATCCTCTTCGTATTGGACAGCTTCGTCGAATAGTTCCCACAGGCGGATGAGCTCGGACCCTTTGTCCTTGACCTGGTGCTTGAGCGTCTGATGCATGAAATGAATGGCAGACCGGGTCGTGGTCAATTCATAGGTAACCGCTCTCAGAACCTCAATCGCGGGTTTGTGGAATGGGAAGAAGTGAGCAAACTCCTGCTCACCAATCGTATTGGGCCATGTGAAGCCGCGCTTGTAGTAAAGGTAGTAGTTGGCTATGGCGGAGGGATCGACTATCTCTCGCACACGCGCCAGGACGATGTCGTAGTAGTCCTTGTCTTCCTCAAGGAGTTTCACCAGCTTGAGTCGATCATCTGCAATGATGTTCCGGGCCCCCGCCATCGTGCTCTCTATGGCCTGTTGCGCCGCACAGACTGTCCATATAGGTAGGTTGTGGACCTTAGCCAATCTGTTGGATAGAACCACGAGGGTCTTCTCGTCGTCAGTACGCTGGTCGTCATCCCTGTTCTTCATGAACAGAGAGACCTCATCCAACACCAGCAGCACGCCGCAGTATCCCTCCGCCAGTATTGTCTCGACCAAATGCTTCAGGATGTCTTCCGTCTCAGCAGGAATGTCAGGCTTTACCTTCAGGTATTCCGTATAGAAGCGCCAGAGCTTATTCCCACAGCTCCTCTTGTACTCCGGCGACAGGTTCTGCTGTATGTCCTGGATGAAGCTGTTGACGTCCTCGAACTCGTCCTCGTCAAAGAACCGAGGGTCACGCAGGAACTTAGCAAGATCAGCCCGGTAACGGTCGAGGTCCTCCGTGATGAAACGATCCGCAAGAAGCTCAACCGGGTAGAGCGAAAGGTTCTTGCCAAGTTCTGCTTCGATCTGTTCTTTTGCCGCGTCGAGTATGTACTCTGTCAGACGCTGACCTTTGTCGTTGACTCCAACCGTGCCTCCACCAGCGCCAACTAAAGTCTTCACGATGACGAAAACGCCGCGCCCATCTGCGCTCTTCTTCTGCAGCCCCTCTTCCCAGAAACGGAACAGCGACTCGCGTTTGCCTCTGTCTGCCTTCTTCTCTTTTAAGCTCACAGCTTCCCACGCATCCGACTTACCGAGCACAAGAGCGGATAGGAAACAGAGCAAGTGGGACTTACCGGATCCAAACTCCGCCTGTATCCAGTAGCCCTGTCCAATAGGATTGTCCCTATGGTTAGGCGAGAAAGGTGCAGCCAGATTGCGGAGTATGTCATTAAGGAATGGCCTGACGGGATTGATCTGAAACTCATCTATTGTCTGGAGTTCTGGTTTGCGGAGCCTGCGAGATTCCAGGGAGTTGGAGTCGGCCCAAACGTGTTTTTCCAGAGAGTAGACCGAGATGATCTTGTCTGGGACTGTACATATCTGATCCAGGCTCTTTCTGGTGGTAAACAGGTCATCGGTTGTAGGCACTTGCATCCTCCAATTCTGTCATCAGGCGGCCCCGATATCCGCTCTCTTATAGCGCGTCAAGGCCCTCTTGCTCACTTCATAGCACTCTTCAAGCTCAGCTCGTTCTGCTGAACTCAGACTCTCAGCATCCAGACACCCTTTCTCATAGAGCACCGTCGCCTCGAAGTGCCAGCCGACACGGCGGCAGAAACCTATCCACTTCAGCAGCCTCGAAGCATCGACATGCATCGAAGCTGACGAATTCTCCAGCAAGAGGCGAACTTGGTGCGGAATTTCCCGCAGCAGGTTTTCTCCTGCTCTTCTGAGCACCACAATCTGTGCTCGAAGGAATACATTCTCAACTGTCCAGCCCGCGACAACCCACGGGGCGTTGCCCATGTTGGCCCACCAGGTCCGGTCGGTGAGTGCGGACTTGGGCAGATCAGATCCGGTGATCCGTCCTATCTCCGCAAAAGCCAAAGCTATCTGAGACTGCTCTTGCATGATGTCGCCAAGAAAGCCGGACAGGCGTTCATAGCGTCCAGCCTGGCGGGCACCTTCAATTGCGTCGTCAATACGCCGGAACGTAACAAACTCGCGCGCCAGATCCGCTCCGGTAACCTTCCAACCCGAAGAAAGCCAGATCGAGCTTGGTGGGTAGTTTCTTGCGTTACCCCACCAGACACGGTCGACTCTGGCCGTCCGTGGAAGCGAAAAGCCTAGCACTGCCTTGATCTGCTCGAACGACAGCTCGATTTGCGAGCGATCCTCTGGCTGGTTCAAGAAGAACGCCGCCAAGACATCGTACTTGGACATGTTAGCCCTTGATCTCCCAAAGATGGTTCTCTGCAATCAGATTGATGGGCAGCAGGTATTCTCGATCCTGCGAACCAGGAAACATAACGACTCTTCCCCGCTCCCGTTTGCCGGGCAAGAGCAGAATAATGCGTGTGTCATCTGCGGCCATCGTTCGCAGCAGGTTTAGTTCAACGTTGTAGGCGAATAGGAGTTCCATGTTCGAGAGCAACAGGGTATTCCTATGTTTAGTCTTCGACCTAAGAAAGCTTTCAAACGCCTTGGCTACGTGCGCTGCTGTCGGCTCCGGACGCCTAGCCTCATCCAAGACAAGCCTCTTAAACTCGTCATCTGGTATGGCTGATAGTATCCCGTGGTTGACCGATAGCGGTTTCGGAAACTGCTGGCCCTCTGCCGTGCGTGCCTGCCGTAGCTTCTTAGAAAAGTCCTCCAGTGCCGAATAGTCGCCCAGAACGCCATATAAGTGCCTGCCAGCATCGACCGCCAGCTTGCTTCTGATAGATTCTATGATCTCTGTATCTCTCATGGAGTGGTCACCCGAGTTAGTTGATCGATGATCTGTGTCAGCGTATAGCGCGTGGTGTACTGCCTCACGCTGTCAATCTCCGAGACCTTTGCAATGAGACCGAGATTGCGCATCTCATAGAGCGCTGGAAGAAGCTGGTCGTCTCGCCAGAGCATAGCACGAACTGCTTGGTTCGATTCCAGTTCAGAGATCCCATACATACCTGGTGTCGGATACTCACTATGGATGATGAATGCGAGAGATGGAATGGGCACGTCTCGAAGTCCAACAGAGACGCGTGACCTGTCTGCGTTTGCCGCCTTGACCGCAACCAGTGTATCAACGGCAGCGCCCACGCATTCCTTCACGCTCTTCGAGTCCGGGAATCGACGATAGAGAAATTCGGATATGGCAGAGCGCGGCAGGCTTCCAATTCCAATGGCTGGGACGACAAGCTCTTCGATCAGGAGATACATGAGTCGTTCAACCTTGCAGAATCTGTAAAAACACGCATCCCGGAGTTCCTGCCGACCTGCAAAAACGCTAGCAAATCGCCGCAACTCAGTATCTGCGTAGCCCTGCGGAAACAGGCGACGGAGAATATAGTTGGAGCTGCGGATCCTCATCTCCTCGGCGCTAAATCGAAGGTTCGCTCGTAGATATTGCCTCAACTCAGATAGTGATTCGGTATCCGGGAACGCAGGAAGTAACTCCACAGCTTCATCTAGTAGTGCTTTTGAGAAAAGTCCTGTTCCAGGTCTGGACGGAGGCTTTCTGGGCTTCTTCGAACTGCTCGATGGGACAGACACAACCACGGAAGCTGACTCGTCAGACCCTAACTCGAGCGTCGCTTGGAAAGCTCCTGGAACCTGGGATTCCCGACTTGCGCTCGCCTTGGGCTGATCACACTTTCCAACAGCAACCAGCCAACATCCCAGCGATAAGCCAGATTAGGATATCAGCACCGAAAACTCCGTCAGCCGTCTTGTTCTTTCCGCTCGTTTGCTCCGCCGGATCTGACCCACTCGTCGACCTCTTCCTTGCGAAACTTCCAGTGGCGACCGAGCTTGTGTCCCGGCATGCTACCTTTTGCAAGCCAGCGATAGACGCTCTCTCGGACAACTCCGAGATACTCAGATATCTCACTCACGGACAACCAACGATCTTCCATCTTCTACTACTCCATAACCTCACTATGGAAGTCAGGTGCGAGAACGACCATCGGGCAGGCGGAATTCGCACGAGCGACTCCACCAGTGCCTAGCCGTCAGTCGTCCGTCATTATAGCAGAAAGGCTGAGCCTTTGTCACCTTCGCGCGCCGATTCATTATGACTGCGTATGATTTATGCTATAGTTACCATGATAACTTAACTGCAATCTGCTCCTAAGGCTTCCTTCGCCTCTTTATAACTTCATCACTCAACATTGAATAAGCCATATGGACACCCGACGAAGTTGCATCAAAATTGATGCTGTTGTCTCCAGCAATCCCCATCGATTCGCCAGTCGCAATGGCGTCCTGATTAGCAGCGAGGAAAATAAACTCCCATCCGTTATTTTCAGTGTGGCTGGAAATCTTCTTAAACACCTGCTCCCGCTTATATTCTTTGCTGGCATTCTCCTCGCCATCTGTGAGGATGCAGAATATAACTTTTTCTGGTCGCTTCGCCTCCGGCGTCTCAGCAAGCCGCAATGCCACGGAATCAACCGTTCTGCCGACAGCATCAAGCAGCGCCGTCATTCCACGAGGAACATAGGTGTCATCATTCAATTCCAGAACCTCAGCAAGCGGCACTCCGTCAAGAATCACATCGTAAATGTCATCGAACAGCACAAGCGTCAGCCGTGCGTGTCCCTGTGGGTCGCAAAAACTACATCTGAGCACAAACCGCCAATTTGTGCTATCCTGACGATATGATAGATCATAGACGCATTATTCGTTACCTGCGCGATTGGCTGTGTTTTTCCTTCCAAATATGCAGGAGCGCTCTGCTGTCGCGCCAGGCACTTGTAATCGAAAACATCGCGCTGCGAAGTCAGTCGGCGAGGCACGAGCAATCTGTTTCGTTCAGCCAATGTCCTGAACGGTCGTTGACTCCTGTCTTCCTCAAAAACCAATCCTCACTCAAAATGACATTCATACGTTTGTTAATCTTCTCGTTCAGTGATTATGTGCGGCTATGTCAGAATGATTGAGATATGCAATTCATACGCCACCAGCGCTAGGTTGTCTCTGCTATATTTTTGTTATTTCAAGCTCGTGTGCAACACCTTCTGCATATAAGTTTTCGCCTCATAATCTGGGCTGCGTTCTGTGTTGTGGCAGGTTAGGCAGAGCTTGTGGTCAACTTTGCGGACTGATGATTTTGCTGGGCCGCTTTCGCCGTGTGGCAGGACGGAGGCGTGGCAGGTGGCGCATTCTATGCCGCTGGGGGTGGTTTGTGGTTGTCTCGTTATCTTCAGGGTCTGTCTGAACTCCTCTGAGTGGCAGGGGAGGCATCCTGGAATTGTTCGGTTCTTATCAAAGAGCGTGTTCATTGCAGTTGCGTGTTTGGTTTTGCTCCACTGTTTGTATTCGTCTGAATGGCAGTCTTTGCAGGTTTCCGGTGAATAATAGGCGCCTTTGCCGAATTGGGTGGAGCCGATGGGAGATGCGCCTGTGGCCGCGAGGGTTTCGGCTGTGAGCGGAATGGGTTTCAGCACAAAATCCGTTATCTGCTTTTTGATGGAATCATCTTCTTTTACGCCGCTATCGATGGGGATCGCCTGCTGCTTCATGGTAATCTGGCCGTTCGAGGCAATTTCTACGTCGATCACACCGATCTGCTTACCCATCCACGATGTGGGTACGATGTGAGTCTTGCCCACTATCTGTTCTTCGGTTAGCTTGGCATTTGCTGCGCCGCCGATCACTATGTCCGGTGTGCCGAGCTTGCTGCCCTCGCCCTGGAGCCATTCTTGGGTTGCGATTGCGCCCTGGTCTAGTAGAATCAACACTTCGGAGGACTTGCGCGCGGCTTTGTATGCTGAAATGAATCTGCCTTTGTCCGCCGGTGCGTCTTCTCGGGAATAGGCTCGACCGTATGATATTATGCCAACCTTTATACCGCCTACTTTCTTGATCAGGTATGGTAAGACGGACTTCGTTTCTGGTCGAGTAGCGTCGACTACCTTGAGGCCGTTTGCAGAAGTTTGCTTAAGGAACTCGTCGAGATGAGCAAGGTCTGTTCCACCAACTCCGACAGCATCATACTTCATACCTGCCATGAACGTGGTGATAAGCGCCATTTTAGACACTGTATCGGTCAGATTGCCGCTGTCGACAATTATCGTGTCGGGGTATTCCTTGGTCTGATCGACGATAGCCGTCGAACGTCTCGCAAACCCGCCCAGATAGCGCCCGCCACACCCACACGGCTCCAGATAGCCGAGGGTGTCATTGGTGTAGATAATCCTGACCCTTTTGGGGTTATTGCTCGCCTGAGTATGCTCTGCTCCGAAGGGCAGCAATGCAACCAGGAGCGCAAATATCAATACTAAACAAAGACTTTGTAGACGAATCATAAAGCAGTTCCTATATGGCTATTTTTGGCACGCAAGCGCCAAACAGTATTAATGCACAAAACAAACTCTCTGCTCACCTAAATTTGAGCGTGAGGTTGTTTCTCGCAATAAGCTATAATTGGAGATTTGAGAGCCGAAAAGAAGTAGCCCAGCCCCTCCCCATAACAATCTGTCTTGCAAAAGAGACTGTGGCTACTTCACTTCCAATTAATCAATCAACAGTTCCGCATGTAAATCGCGCATGTACAGCAGTTACTCTACAGTCAGCTCGTATGCTCCTGAAGAGTGAGTCTTAATGGACTGGATTTCGAATTTTATCGCACTCGACTTCACTTGATCAAAGTTTACTTCAATCATCTTGTCCAGATCAACTGCATAAGGCTGCTGGTTAACTACTGGTTTCCAGTCATTGCCGTCCTTATACAATATCCGCCAGGACTCAGGAATTCGGACTCCACCAGGACGATCATCGAACCAGTAGACTTTAGCTTTGGAGATGGTTTCCTCTTTCGCAAACTCATACATGACCCATTCGAGAGCGCCATTTCTCGGCCACCATGTGAGGGACGGTGTTGCGTCCAGACCCATTCCGTTCGGAATGATCTGATCGCAAAGAGAGCCAACTGAACCTCTGCCTCTTGAAGACGTGATCTTTGCTTTGTTAGCAATAGATGGCGTCGGAATTGGTTGCGCGGCAGCTTTGTTCCTTGCAAGCCAAATCGCCATTGGCGATTTGCGACGGTTCGAGTAGGCATACGAGGGAATCAATGTGATCTCCTGATCTTTCTGCTCTATCGAATTCCCGTCTGCTGCACGGAAAGCTTCAAGCGCCTTGCCGCGTAACACAACAACTCCGCCCAGAAGATCCTTCTTGTACTCAGGCTTAAGACTAGCATCATCAGGCACTACAAGGCTGAAAACGCCTTTGTTTGGAATATCCACGCCCTCAACACAGTAAACCAACGGCCCGCGCTCTATGGCAACTCTGCCTGCGTCCCATTTACATAGTGGGTCGGCTATTACCTTTCGAACAGGCATAGGAAGAACTAGCTCGACCTTATCTCCCTTCTGCCAACTCCTATCTATAACTGCATAGTTGTTTTCAATACTTATCGGTATGGGTTGCCCATTAACTTTCAGTGAAACTGGCTCCTTGGATGAATCCATGTACTTATACAGGTCACTGGGAACCGGCCTGTTTTGCGCCCAACCCGGAATGCGAACTCGCAAAGCAAATTTAGTAGTCTTTTCTGGGGTAACAGTCATATTGACTGTGCCGTCCCAAGGGTAGTCCGTCTCTTGCTTGATGCCAATCGGCTCAGGTCCAATTTTGAGGGATGCATCCGATGCCATAAAGAGATTAACATAGATTGAACTGCTGTCTATGGCGTAAGCATAACTTGGTATGGATGGCAGGAACCGACAGACATTAGTGACACAACATGCAACATTGTTCCAACCTGACCGGGTACTGCCGCGCATACTGCCAGGAGGATTTGCATAAAAGAAGCTCTTTCCATCAAGCGATACTCCGCTTAGCGAGGCATTCAGTGTTGCTCTTTCAAACACATCCATATACTTGCCATCACCGTGCAACAAGAACATACGATAATTCCACATGGCATTGGCAATAGACCCGCAGGTTTCGCAGTAAGCAGTAAGATTGGGTAGGTCGTAGTCACCGCCAAAAGCCTCTCCAAGGCCCCAGCTTGAGCCAATGCCACCACTAATATACATCTGTTTTCCAACCACATTATCCCATATCTTGTCGACGGCTTTCTCATATGCCTTGTCACCGGTATTGGCAGCGATATCAGCCATTGCACAATAGAGATATGCAGCACGCACAGCGTGTCCAACCGCTTTGTCTTGTTCAACTACAGGTATGTGGTCCTGAGCATAAGCGCCATACAGCGAGGCGACTCCGCGCGCACTCTTTCTGTTTTTGCGACCACGGCAGTCTGTAAAGAACTTCGCTTGATTCAAGTATTTTGCGTCACCTGTAACCCGGTAAAGCCGCACAAGGGCAATCTCAATCTCTTCATGGCCATCAGGTTGCTGGAGTCCGGTTTCATTGAATGTCTTGCAGATAAGATCCGCACTCTTGATCATAGCATCAAGGAGCACACGCTTCCCAGTAACTTGATAATAACTGATTGCTGCTTCCATCATGTGGCCCATATTGAATAACTCATGACCCCAATCGAGTCCGACCCAACGATTTTCCAAAGCGCCGCGTTTTCCATACGTATAAAGATAGCCATCGGATTCCTGGGCAGCGACTATCTTTTTGATGATCTCGTCCGCATTTGTCTCAAGACCCTTATCTGGCTTGACAGCGAGTGAGCAAGCCACACCTTCGATTACCCGCGCAACATCTGAATCATCAAAGACGGCGCCGCTATGCTCACCCTTTTCAAGCCCCGCAGCTATCGAAAAGTTACGGATCCGCCCGGTTTCTTCACACTTTGCCAGGCAATACGGCAATGTGCTACCAGTGGCAACGTCCAACCTCTGTCGCCAGAAGCCGCCGTTCACATGAACATTGTTCATCATCAAAGATTGAAAAACAATACCTCTACCTGCGCAAATACCGTCAATCGCGCACAATACAAAAATTAGCGTAGCCAATAATACTTTTGTTTTCATAGCAATAATTCGCACATTCCTATTCTCAATATTTGGTATATAGCAACTACCTAACCTACCCTTGATTTCGTCGCGAGCAGTTAGCCTATTCTTGTCAATTGCATTTTCTGCTCACCTCAATTTGAGCGTGAGTTTGTTTCAGCGGAAAGCCAAAAACAGTAACGAACTGGATTGAGCCTGGCTCTCGATTCGCACGCAGATTTTGCCCCTGATTGGGAATGCCCAATATTGGCTAAATGGCCGGAGTGTAAGTCCGGCCATTTGATTGTCATTCTAATGCTTCCAGCACAGCTTGCTTTGGCGGAAACAGCCGATCTAAGATCGAACTGACCGCAGCAATCTATGTATGTATTTCGATACCGCCTGTTGCTCATGTTATTCGAGTCGTTAGAGCAAGCTGCGGGACTGCTCTGCGTCCCGCAGCTAGATTTTCCAGTTTGTTTCAAATGGACATCTCAAGCATCAGCAGTCGAGAACCTCAGCTGAATCCCTTTAACTTCAGGTATATCACGTTCTTTGCCGATTTTGCAATCGTAGCTGCCGTCATGTCCGACATTTTCTATAACATCCACCAACTTGAATGAGTCTCCCCACTTGTGCGGCCCTTTTAACAGAGTACGTTTTACCTCATAACCACTCTTCGTTTTCCTCACCGTGGCCCCATTGATTCCCAGCTTGCCCA
>JAPLCU010000057.1 GCA_026392045.1 Armatimonadota bacterium | reverse complement strand
CGACACCAATCGCCCCCACGGGAAAGCGGCCACTCAAGCTCACTTCCGTGCAACTTAACATTGCACACACCTATTATACCTCATATCCCAATACCCAACAACCAGATATACAAAAAAGGCCAAAAGGCGTAAGAGCAATCTTAGTACCTTTTGACCTTTAGACTTTTTGACTAATCTAAGCGTTCTTCAGAACAACCGATTCGATAATATTCGCGGCATCCTCGCACATATCAATCGCAGTTTCCAGATGCTCATAAAGATCTTTCCACTTAATAACCTCTATGGGATTGCTCTCATTGCGGAAAAGAGCGGCAATAGCATTTCGGCTGACCTTATCGCCCTCGTTCTCAAGACGATTGACCTCAATCCAACGGGCTTTCATCGTCTTGATGTCCTTGAGGTTCCGCATGTTGATTGTAAGCGCCTGGGTTTCGGAGGCCGCGCGAAGAATGATATTCGCGAGCGATTTGGCATCTTCGGGAATCGTCAACACGCCGTAAAGATGCAATCGCTGCGCGCTGGCATTAATGTAGTCCAATATATCATCCAAAGCCGATGCAAGCGCATGGATATCCTCGCGGTCTATCGGAGTGATAAACGTGGTGTTGAGCTTTTCGATGATCTTATGAGTAATCTCATCGCCATTGTTCTCGGTTTTCTCAATCATCATTCGCTTCTGATCGAGATCGGTGTAATCTTCCAGCAATTCTTTGAGCAAGCGGGCGCCTTCTACCACATTGTCTGCCTGCGCGTTGAACATGTCAAAAAAAGCTTCTTCTCTTGGGATAAGTCTCAGGCCCATCTTTGGCCTCCATTCTTTCTAAGGTGTGCAGTAGTAAATTATCAAATATGTTCCGCTGGATACCATCGCGGCAAGAGGCATTGTGAGCACCCAAGCCCACACGATTCGACCAGCTATGCCCCATCTGACAGCGGAAAGACGGTTAGTGGCGCCAACGCCTACGATAGCGCCGGTGATTGTATGAGTGGTGCTGACGGGAATGCCTGCCAGTGAAGCTCCAATAATAGTAATGGCGCCTGCAGTCTCAGCACAAAACCCGCCTACCGGCTTGAGCTTGGTAATCCCAAGGCCCATTGTTTTAACAATCCGCCAGCCGCCAGTCATAGTTCCCAGGGCGATGGCAGCAGCACAGAGCACCTTGATCTCCCATGGTACGGGAATATGGCCGTTGGGTAACTTCGCAAGGTGGCCAGACGCAACAAGAACAATGCTTATGACACCCATAGTCTTCTGAGCGTCATTTGTGCCATGGCCCCAGCTGTATGCCGCAGCGGATACAAGCTGCAGGCGTCTAAACCAGCCATCAACCTTAGAAGGTGTAGCTCGGCGGAACATCCACATCACAGCAACCATAATAGTGAACCCGACAATCATACCAATCATCGGAGACAAAATAATGAACATCGCCGTCTTGTCGATCTTCTCCCAATTGAGCACACCATGTATTGAACCGTATATGAGTTGCGATGCCGTCAAACCAGCGCCTGCAAGCCCGCCGATCAGCGCGTGAGACGAACTCGTCGGCAGACCGAAGTACCAGGTTATAATATTCCAGATAATGGCGCCGCAAAGTGCGGCAAACACAACCATAATCATTTCATCGGGCTTAAATATGTTTGAATTGACTGTCTTGCCGATGGTATCAGCTACAGCCACACCAAAGAATAAAGGCGCTACGAGGTTGAAAAAAGCTGCCCACAGCACCGCCCTGAAAGGCGTAAGAACCTTGGTGGCAACAACAGTCGCAATGGAGTTAGCGGCGTCATGGAAACCATTAAGGAAGTCAAAAACGAGAGCGACAACTACAATCGTGATAATTAGGGCTAAAGACATCTTCATCCTTCTGGCTGCAAGATATGGGCAGCATTCGGAAAACAATAGCTACTCACACTGCCCATTTATTCTACTAGCAACTCGGCCTTGGGTCAAGTGATTTGTAAGCTTCTGTAATAATATACACCACATCGCTGCATACACACTTCCAAAAGTTTGACATCCTCAGCCCTGCGTGCTAACCTACTTGCAGAAATCAAACAGGCAGGTATATTGCAAAATGAGAGCCCTCAGACTCCACAAACCATACGAGTTTCATATACATGATGAACCAATCCCGCAGCCGCAGCCCGGCTGGGCGCAAATACAGATCAAGTCGGTTGGAGTGTGCGCATCGGATGTGCATTGGTATAAAGACGGCCGTATAGGCAACACCGTCATGTCCGATCCTATCATCCTGGGGCATGAGGCCTCCGGGGTGATCACAGCGCTTGGCGAGGGTGTCGATTCACTCAAGGTCGGTGACAGAGTCGCAATAGAGCCTGCGAAGCCTTGCATGAGGTGCGAATTCTGCCTGTCAGGGCACCCTAACGTCTGCCCGGGAGCGCCATTTTTTGGCACCCCTCCCACAGACGGCTGCTTCTGCGACTATATCGTCTGGCCAGCCGAATTGGCGATAAAAATCCCGGATTCGGTCTCTTTTGACGCCGCCGCGATGATCGAACCGCTTGCAGTTGGTGATTACGCCGTGGAGCTATCGCAAATAGTCCCTGGCGATACGGTAGCGATATTCGGCGCAGGCGCAATCGGCCTTTCGACTCTTCAGGCAGCAAAGCTGGCAGGCGCTTCTAAAATCATCATAAGCGATCCAATCCAGGCTCGCCGAGAAATGGCGCTGAAAATAGGCGCAACCGAGGCAATCGAGCCATCCGAAGTAAGAAACGCAGTCAACGCAACAACCAGCGCCCGAGGCATAGACATAGCCTTCGAATGCTCCGGCAGTGAAGAAGCCGTCTGCGAGTGCTGCGAGATTGCGCGAATATTGGGGAAGGTTATGATCTTGGGCATCCCTGACGGCGACACCTACCCATTTGCCGCATCAGCCTCCCGCCGCAAGCAGCTTTCGGCGATATTCGTCCGCCGAAGCAATTTGAACACAGAAAGATGCATTGAGTATGTGGCTGAAGGTAAAATGGACGTGAAGCCCTACGCCTCCCATCACTTCACATTGGAGCAAACAAAAGAGGCAATGGAGCTGGCAATCACTCGAGGCGACGGGCTGATTAGGGCGATTATAGCGGTGAATGAGTAGAGGTAAACCAAATACCTGTTCGAGCGCCTATCCAGATTCCATTTTCGTTTAAAGCCAGGGCTTGGGCATCTATTTCGGGGGCTATTGAAGCGATTTTAGCGATCCGACCATCACCAGATATTCTCCAGACGCCCTTGCGCGTGGCCGCGAGCACAGAGCCGTCTTGTTCAGCTATCAGGTCCGTGATTTCCCCTTGCCCGAGCTCCTTCGCAGAAATCCAACTACTGCCTTCCAGACGCGCGAGGCCGCCTGTGAACGTGCCCGCGCAGACCGAATCGCCGCACTTTGCTATGCGTTTCACCCAGTCATCGGGCAGGCCATTTCGCTCATCGTGCCATTTTACTTTTTCATTCAATCTGGCGACTTCCGCAAGGCCCCTGCCCTGCGTGCCCACCCAGATCGTGTTGCTGTCCGGCAGAAGCGCTGTAATAGGGAAGCCTTGCAGCTCTTTGACTTTAAGGTGGTGTTCCCAAGTCTTGCCATCGAATTCACTCCAGCCTCCCCATTGCGCCAAATATATGCGCTTATCATCAGCAGCGAGCACCGAAACCTGCTTTCGCGGAAGCGCGGCGAACACGTTGCGCTCCCAGCTTTTGCCATTGAAACGGTCCACTTTTCCGCTGCCATGCCTCACATAGAGCGCCCCGCCAAACTCCACCATCTGCCTCGGCGCATCAGAACTGATCTCTGGGCTGTGAAAATGCTTCCAACCATCAGCGCCTTTCACCACAATTCCATCCTCAAGCGTGCTGAAAAATATCATTCCCTTATAATTAATCGCGTTCTGAATGTTCGCGTTATACGGTTCATTAGGTTGGAAAATCTGATGCCAGCTCTTAGCGTCATACTCCCAGATGCCTTCCCGGCGTGTTCCGATAACTAAGCGCTTGCCGATCTCAGCCATCGCGGTTATCTCTTTTGCGGCGCTCGGGAGCCCGATTTTGACTGGTGACCAGGCCTTTCCATCAAACTGCCAAAGCCCGTCGCCAAACATAGCCGCCCAAAGTTTTTCTCCCTTGGACAACATTGCAGAGATATGGGAACCGGTCGATTTGGGAAAACCGATGCTCCGCCAAGAGCCGCCGGAATTGATCCTGACATCAGTTAGCCTTGCCTCAACGGCTGCGTTTTTCCATATAACTGAGCACATTGCCTGCTTAGGCTTGAATTGAAAAGGCTCTACCATCCACTTTCCATCACGCATCACGGCTGATTTTCCGCCAAAGATAACGCGCACACTTTCACCTTCGGCGGCTATTCCAAGCGCTTCACTGGACGCCAAGCCGTCTGCCTCCGTAAACTTGCGCCAGGAGCCGTTCTCCCGATGTAACACGCCCCCGCGAGTAGCGGCCCACAGCGAACCATCGCCTGCAATGGCGAAACCAGTTACAGACCGCGTGCTGGTATACAGAACAGCCCCGGTTTCTCCACAAAAACCGGGGCAAGCAGCCGCAAATATTGCGGCAACAATAAACAGCCTAAAACATCCAAATGACATCATTTGGATGAATCCATTGTAATAGACGTCCTGTTATGAGCAGAATCAGTGAGCACAAATGTTGTCGAATATGTTTTCCCCTGATATTCCACAGGCACAGCCGCAAGGCCGATATATGAACCAGATTTCTCACCATTCTTCAGCTCAATGCGCGCACCCCAGGGCAAAAGCGCCACTACCCTCGCAGTATCTGCGCTGGCATCTATCTGAAGCTTGGCTTGTGCGGCATCCGATGCTACCGCCCCAATGCCCTGCGGGGCGGTCACATCCACGCTGTATTTCATAGCAATTACATTACGATTGCCATCTTTATCAACCACAATTATGCTGATGGAATAGCTGCCCTCGGCCGCATAGGCAGGCACATCAAAACGGCCCTCCCAGCGCTTATCATCAGCATTATAGACAAGAAGCTTGATCTCTCCGTCGGGCATGATCGCAATTACCTGAAAAGCATCTGATGGAGCTTCTACGCTGATCAGTGGGTCGCCTATCCTGAAGACATCATACTTGCAGTTTCTGAACTCCTCCAGCATTTCAGTGCGCTTTTTCTTGGATTCTTCCGCCTTGGCATTATCCCCTCGCGCAACAGCATCGCGAATCTCCATTTGCAGGTCAGCAATGGCCATGCCGGATTCCAGCAACTTATTGCTCTCATCAAGCTTATCAGGAACAAGGTATTTCTGAACGAGCGGCTTGATCTGACCCTTGATATTCTCCAACCTCTGCTTATTTGGTTTGTTCCTGCAAAGCTCCATGTAGAACCTGCCATAAAGCAGCTCTGCCTGCTCTATTTTGTCTGCATCTTCCCATTCACGAATTTCATTTTTCAAGTACTCATCTGCCGACATTCCTGAGACACGCTCCATTCGGTGAATTGATGCCATAATCTCTTTGGCAGCCTTGGGATCAGGCCAACGGCTGCGGCTCGCCCAACAATAATCTCTGGAAAGGCTTTCTAATCTGTCTGCCGCAAGCCTCTCTATTTCTTGTTTGATTTTACCTTGGCTCATCTTCCCCAAAAGCTCTATGCGTTTCTTCAAAACAATGGCTTCTTTTGAGTTCAGCTTGCCTTCCTCAAGTAAATTTACATACTCATAAATGGAGTTTTGTGCGGCCTGCTTGTCCTGCATTTCGATTGCCTTTTTCGATGAGACGTTAAACGCCTTTTCAAGATTGGCCATCTTAGACTTTACCTGTTTAATGGCAGTGTTATTTGGATGTTTACTGTTTTTCAGGTCGAACAATTGCGAGGCCAATTGCCCCATTCGATCAGCAGCAGCGCCTTCAATGTTCATGAAATGGACATCGGGCTCTTTGAGCAATTGCTTGTAGCGATTACAGAGGGTTTGGTAGGCGCCACCGGTCTTACGTCGTTCCGAAAGGTCCATGATCTCAGCAGACAATTCCCTAAGAGTTTGGTATATTTGCGATTGAGTATAGGCTGCGAACCATTGTTGTGACTTGAAATTCGGTGCAAGGCGCTCCAGCTTGGCTTCCAGTTTGGCAGCTTTATCCAGATCGGGTTTGATTCCCCAACGGGCCCTCACCATCTCCCCGCTAACACGAAGGACAGTTCCACTTATCTCATTAGCAAGAATCTCTTCAGATTTATCGCCAATAAGCTTCGAAAGCCGAGCCTTTAAGGTCTTCGCCTCATCGCTTTCACCTTTGCCATCCACAATCATTTTCGCCAGGCGTTGGAAGGGCTCTGTGTCGTAATAGGCAAGCATAATACCGACACCATCTTCGGTCTCAGGAAAAGCGAATTTAGACAACCGATTAAAACGCGCCTGTTTGGCGGCAAACTCAGGAGTATTATCCTTTCCATCCGCACATAGTTTCAGTATGTCTTTAGCCAGACCCCTCATCGGCTCCCATAAACGACCCTTAATCTCTTCTTCCGGAACAAAACCTATTTTTGCGCACCAGGCGTTATACTGATTCTGTATCTTCTTTCCCTTCGCGGTCTGTTCTTCGCCAGCCGTCATGATTTTGGCCCACTGCTCAGCTACAGGATCGAATTGCTGTGAGTACTTTTGATATAGAAACTGCACCATCTCCACTTTGGGCACCGCAAGCCAGGAGGTATACCTGCTTGGCAGAGTATATTGCAGGCTCATTCGCACCACTGCGTCTCGATTTGCCTTCGCTTTACTAAGTTTTTCGATCATGCCCGCCGCCCAGAGCTTGGAGGCCAGGTTTGCAGCTTTTGCGTCTCGCGTAAATTTCACCTTGGTTGTGTAGCTCACAGAAGCGTCGCGAAGGGTCACGCTGGCAATGCCAGCGCCTTTATATCGTCCGCAGACCAAAATTGACTCGCCTGCTTTTACTTTTGCTGTCGGCTGCACGATATCATAGGCTGAAACTCCGGTTATACTTACCTTCGGGCTTGTGAGGGAATGCTCTGGGGTTAGCGCCAATGCGAAAAAACCATCGCCGCCGCTTGAAGCAGGCGCAGAGTACACCGAAGCAAGTAAAGCGGCAGTTTTGCGCTTAAAGCGAACAGATAGGTCTTTTGGCGGGTTGTAGTTAATCCCATTAAGGGTCAGGCTATATTCATTGCCGCTTTTCTCGACGGGCAGGCCATAGTTATTGCTCACGCCGATCACGTTCTCATCGGCTTTTGCGCGAATATTGACATTAATCTCTTCCAGGTCATCGTCTTTGTCGCACAAACCGCCCAGCGGCAGCGTATAAATCAAATCACCTCCAACCGAGGCTAAGACTTGCACGAAAACAAGCTCAATCTTGAGGTCTTTGAACGCAAACACCGGCGATATTCTGGCGCGGAACTTATTCTTGCCGATCATCTCGACGAGGGCAGGATCGCGATTCACTGCTGTAATTTTGCGGTATATCTCAGCGGCGCGCTGCTTTTCCACAATTCTCGCGATTACCTTCTCATCCTCCGCCCAATAGGCAAAATGCGTAGCCACCGCGCCATCCGGCAATTCATAAACAAACTCAGCTTCTGTGTCATTCTCTGAACCGTGCTGATAGACCAGTGTGAGGGTGGTTGTGGCAAATTGGCCGGTAATGCGCACATCAGCCGATGCGGATTTGCAGTATATCGGCATATATTGATTACCCGCAGGCTTAAGCAAAGCCTTAGCGAGCGCCGCATTGGAGCCCAACAGCATACAAATGACAATAGAAATCACGCACCGCAAAGCAAAACGGTTAATCATTCTAGTCACCTCTCTGAAGATCATTGACGCTACCGGCCAGGCAAATCGCCCGATACTTAAAAAATTGCGGCAACCCTCAGAGACTACCGCCCCATTCAAAATTCATAATTGATATCCTACCCCATCGCAGCGATTATTGCGTCCGCCATCTGGGAGGTTCCCACTGCGGTTGGGTCGCTGCGGTCGGGTTTCATATCATAAGTAACACTCTTGCCCTCGGCAATAACTTTGGCAACAGCATTCTCAAGCTTTTTCGCTGCTTCGGTCTCGCCCAGATAATTGAGCATCATCATGCCTGAGAGAATCATAGCGGTTGGGTTGACTTTGTTTTGACCTTTGTATTTAGGCGCGCTGCCGTGGGTTGGCTCGAAGACAGCAATGCCATCGCCCAGGTTTGCGCCCGGAGCCACGCCAAGACCGCCAACCAGGCCCGCGCAGAGGTCTGAAAGAATGTCGCCGTAGAGGTTCTCCATAACGAGAATATCATAAAGCTCAGGCTTCTGCACAAGCTGCATACACTGGTTATCAACGAGTCTCTCCTGGTAAGCAATACCCTTACCCTTGCCCGCGCAGCATGTAAGCGTCGTGTCGCCGGTCTCAGGCTCCAATTCGCTCCATTCGAAAGCAGCGCCGTAAGCCTTGGCAACTTCTCTTGCAACCTTGTAGAAAAGGCCGTCGGTATATTTCATAATGTTCGCTTTGGCAACAGCAGTTACGCTCTTGCGGTTGTTTGCAATGGCCCAATCAAAGGCCTTCTTAACAATCTGGCGAGAGCCTGTGACGGAAATCGGCTTGATGGATATGGCAGAATCCTCGCGAATCTTGCCTTTGCCCATCGCGATAACAGCCTTGGCTTCTTCGGTGCCCAAATCCCATTCAACACCTGCGTAAAGGTCTTCGGTGTTCTCGCGAACAATCACCAGATCCACGTCTTGGTACTTGGAGCGGATGCCTGGATAATACTTGCAGGGCCTTACGCATGCGAAAAGATTAAGTTTCTTGCGCAGCGCAACATTGACGCTGCGAAACCCCTTGCCGATGGGAGTTGTGATAGGTCCCTTGAGGGCGACCTTGTTTCGGCGGATGCTTTCCAATACTTCTTCGGGAAGCGGCGTGCCATATTTTTCCATAACATCCACGCCGGCGTCCCTGACTTCCCACTCTATAGCCACGCCCGCAGCGTCAATAACTCTACGCGCAGCTTCGGTGATTTCCGGGCCTGTGCCATCACCGGGGATAAGGGTAATTTTGTAAGCCAAATGATAACCTCCGAATCACATAAATACTCTTAAGAGTTTACCACGGACGAGCATCCAAGTCAACGGCGAAGGGAGGTGTTGGGTGTTAGGGGATGGGGGTTGGGGGATGGAGGTTGGGGGTTGGGGGTTGGGGGTTGGGAAGGGACTCGCCATCCTGACGCCACACTTCGCCATCCTGAGACTGGTATGATAAGAGCAATATAGAGGGTTGGAGCCTCCCGTGCTGAAGTATAAGGTATAACGCCAAAAATTCAGCGAGGAGGATCCAACATGTCTAATTATAGCACACCAGTCAGAGTTATTGATC
>JAPLCU010000081.1 GCA_026392045.1 Armatimonadota bacterium | reverse complement strand
ACCTCAAATCCACACCAACGCCGGACCTGCTTGCGGCGAATTTCACCGTCACATCTTTGAACACTACATGGCTTCGCCCGAACATTCTCTCAACACCAGCGCCCGGCTTGTTTCGATATACAACCAGCCCATTTTCGCCTTGGATACGCAGTTCGCCGCCATTTACATGCACAGACGAACCCGTCCGCACATCGCTCTTTATGCGTCCCATTGCATTTTGAATGGAGAGCGTCACCGTTTCCCTTGCGCATTCGATATCCTGATTACGCAAGGTTAGCGCATAAAGCTGGTAACCAACTCCCAGCACTATGCCCGAAATAGTCATCGCGACAATCAATTCCATAAGCGTAAAACCATGGCTCCTGGTTTTCATCTTCTTTCACCCTTCGCAACCAGCGTAGAAAGTTTTATCTCACGAGGCAATTTGCCCGCAGTCCATGAGCAGCGCACCGTAATTTCCTTCAAACTCTCGCGTTTGGTAACATCAACTACACACGCGAAATCCTGCAGCTTGGGTGTGTTACTCGTAATTTTGGTCGACTTTATCTGTGAATACGGCATTGCAACCGTTCGTTCCATGATGCCCTCGGCGAAATTGCTCGCCTTAGTGAACGATACCGACTGCTTCGTTAAGCGCGCACTGCTATAAAACGCCGACACAGCCATACCAAGCGCCATGGCCAGGATCGCCGCCGCAACTATCACCGAAACCAAAGTCACTCCCCGTTTGTCAGTCATTTTCCTGCACCTCCACCAAACCCCTCGGCTTGGCTCGCAAATTGTCTGCTCTCAATTTTGATCCGGCAAACACATTCCATCTGCCATTAGACATAATGATCAATTTCCCCAGCCCGATAGCGCCGACGACAGTCATAACAAACCCGCCTATCGGAATGAATATCAACCCAATAATCGTCAGCGGCCACCTCAGCGAGACTTTCTTGATCAAAACCGCTATCCAAATGCAGAACATGAGTCCCAGAATCGAAAAGCCAGCCCAGTCAGAGATTTCTAAGGAAGCCCCCCCAATATCCGCGATACCGATTGGCAAGAAAAAGGCTATGACTACAAGCACTAGCCAGATGAGCGCGTAAACCACGCACCGGATAGCGTGTATAATTTGCTGCCATTTTGTCCGCTTTACATCTTTATCAACATTCGGTATATCAAATAGAAAAGGCGCGTCGCTTGCAAAGTTCCTAACGACTACCCAGGCCATGAACGCTGCGAATCCAATGGCCAGAAGAGCATACGTTATGACGGTAATGGGAGAAGACGGCACGGCCTCCTCAGGTGCGGACCCTCAGCCTGCGCCTGCTTTCCCGCCGCAGAATGCTATGAACGCCACCGTCCACGGCAGCGCCATCAGCGCCATCCGTTTCCAAGTTGTCGCAAATCGCCTGAACATTCAGCTTTACCCCAGAACCCTGGTCAACTCTTCCAAAGTAGTGACGCCCGCTTTAGCTTTCACCAGGCCATCGTCGAGCATTGTTAAAATTCCCTCGCGCTCAAACTGCGCCTCCAAATCGCTCAGAGAGCAGTTTTTCAGCACCAATTCCCGCATCGCATCAGTTATTGGAGCGAGCTGGAATATGCCCATCCGGCCCGAATATCCCGTATGCTCACACCTTTCGCAGCCCTTGCCAATGAAAAATCTATCGCCGCCTTTGATGCTGAACTTCGCGCGTTCTTCCTCGGTCGGCGCATATTCCGCCACACACGATTTACATACCATCCGCACAAGTCTCTGTGATAAAACAGCGGACAACGATGATGCCAGCATATAAGGCTCAACACCCAAATCCACCATCCTCAGCAACACGCCCGCCGCGCTCCTCGCGTGCACCGTGCTCAGGATCATATGCCCTGTCAACCCAGCCTGCACCGCAATATCTGCGGTCTCTTTATCTCGAATCTCACCGATCATGATCACTTCCGGGTCCTGGCGCAGCACCGTCCTCAAAGCGCTTGCAAATGTCAGCCCCGCGGCGTTATTCACCTGGGTTTGGTTGACCACTTGCAGATCATACTCCACCGGGTCCTCAACGGTCGCGATGCTCGACAGGTTCTTTCTATTCTCGCGCAGATGGTTGAGCGACGCATACATGGTCGTAGTTTTTCCGCTGCTGGATGGGCCGGTCAATAGAATAGTCCCCTGCGGCTTCAGCAGCATGCTCTTGAATGTCGCCGACATCTCTGAGTTCATTCCGATCTCATCAATTGCGAACATACCCTTGGCTGGGTCAAATATCCTCACTGTCACTTTTTCGCCATGTATGGTAGGCAGCGACGAAAATCTGAGGTCAACCGTGCGGCTTCCCATCCGAAGCCCCGCTCGGCCTTCCTGAGCAACTCCCCGTTTGAACGTAGCCAGCCGTGAAACCACCTTGAGCCTTGTAGTGAGCCGAGGCTTGATCCCCGCATCCAACTTCGCCACATCATGCAGCATGCCATCCAACCTGAACCGTACCACAATCGAATCGCTGAACGGGTCGAAATGAACATCGCTCGCCCCGTGCAAAATCGCCTGCGCAAGCATGAAATCCACCAAATCGACCGCCGCATGCCCATCACCGGCCAACATAATGCTGGCGCAGACTCCTGAAAATCGTCCCACAGGCATCTTTTGGCAATACTCGGGCCGCCCGCGTTTCGCTGAGGCCGATCTTTCTTCTTCGATCAAAGCCTGCAGCCAATCCGCGCTCGAAGCAGTCACGCCATTCAGTGTCCATGCTGCCCGTTCGGCCTTGAACGACACCGTAAGGCTTGTCTTTCGATTTCCAGGCCCCCGCCCCACTGACGAAATTTCGTCCAGCGGCGCGAAATCGACAGATTCCTTTTCGCCTCTACCTACCAGGGTCAGCCCCTCCGGCGCAATGTGCAGTTCCATTTTGCGTCCAAAAAGACGCTCTCTGTGTGTAAAAACTTCAGCCATTGTATTCTCCTTCAAATATAGCGGAGAGCGGAGAGCAGAGAGCGGAAAGCCCGGAATAACTGCCGCCGTTCAGAGCATTTTTATTAACAGTGACGAGCCCAGAGGCTCATTAAAATTATAAGTGAGGGCGCTTCCTTGCATTCAAGAACTGCGCTCGCTTGGCGAACATTCCCTTCCCTGCTATCGAACCATCAAACTATCGAACCATCGAGCGAACCTTCTGGCCCTTCTATCCGCCGCCGCTGAGATTTTGAATAACTGCGATTAGCGGCAAGAACATGCCCAACACCAGCATCGCCACGCCGGTTCCAATAAATATTATCAGAAGCGGCTCAATCATCGCCGCCACTGATGTAACCAGGCTTTCGACCTGCTGCGAGTAAAGTCTGCTCATACCGAGCAGGGATTCCGAAAGAGAACCCGTCTCTTCCCCGACTCCCATGCGCCATGCAAGGGTAGGGGAAAGGGTGTCTGTTTTGTTGATAGCTTCGCTCAAAGTATGGCCAAGCTCGATCTCGGTAGAGACATTCTTGAGCAGATATTCCACCGTGCAGTTCCCCACGCCTTCAGACGCCAAGCGCATTGCTCTGGGTAAATCGATACCTGCGTCAAGCAGGACTCCGAGGCTGCCGGCGAAGCGCGCCAGCGCGGCTTTCTCAACTATTTGCCCCAACAACGGAATCTTCAGCTTCCAGGAATCCACCCACAGCTTTCCCGATGTTGCCTTTCTCTGCGTGAGCACAATACTCGATAGGATGAGAATGCCCAAAGCCGTAAAAAACACTACCGGTAAGATTTTGTTAGAGAGAAAGATAGCAACTTGGGTGATCATAGGCAGGTCTCTTATTCCAAGATCATTGAACATCATCAGGAACCTGGGAACAAAATTGAAGATGGAGAAAGTGAAGAGCCCGAGCGCGAATGTGGCGATTACAGATGGATAAACCAGCGCAGACGCAAACCTGCGGCTCATATTAGACATTGCTTCGGCCTGGTCGGCCAAATCCGCAATTACCTTCTCCAGATGGCCGCTTTCTTCGCCGGCTTTGATCGCGGCGGTATGCACATTTGGGAAGATTTTCGGCAGAAGTCTCATCGCCTCGCTGAGCTGCATTCCCTGGCTGACCTGCGAGCGCAAAAAATGCAGAAGCTTCTTGATTCGCACATTGTTGGTCTCATTGGAAAGCATTTCAAATGTCTGAACCACCGGCAGCCCCGCCGCAAGCGCGGACGCCAATTGCCTGTATATTCCGACTATCTCGAAATAGGGTATGCCTCTGAGCTTGGGGATTGGGTCATTCAGCTCCTTTGCCGTTTCCAACTTCGCGCCGCCGCCCGCAAGCCTGGCTGCCAACGCAGGCAAACTCGCCGATTCCGCGATCTCGCTCACACTCTCGCCGTTGCCCAATTGGGCCTTATAAGAATAACGTGGCATGATTCACCTCATTGACTTTTGTTCGGGCGGCATCTCCTGATGCGCCCGATTCCCTTCCGGGCTTTCCACTTTCCACTCTCCACTTTCCGCTTTCCTCTCAGCCCAGATCATTCACCCCAAGAGCCTGCCTTAACTTATCAATCCCATATCTATAGCGCGCCGCAACCGTATTGATCGACGCTCCCGATGCCTCGGCAATTTCCTTGAAAGTTAGCTGGTTGAGTATTTTTAATACCAACACTTCCCGCTGCTCTATCGTTATCTGATCAAATGCGCTTCGAATCGAGATAATCGTAACCGACATATCCTTGGCATGCGGCATGCATATCGCGGCAAGATCGGCGCATATTGCATCATGCAGCGCTTCGCTGCGCTTGCGTTTCCTCAATATGCTAAAGGACGAGTTTCTGGTCGCTCTGAACAAATACGCTTTTTGGTTTGTTACTTCCAAGAAGCGGTGGTAATCGGCGGAAACGCGAGCAAATACTTCCTGGACCGCGTCCTGAGCATCATCCACAGAGCATGTCAAAGCCAAAGCATACCGAAATAGCGGCTTGTTATACTGCTCTCTTATGGAGCGCATCCAAATCTCTATTGCATCTTCCTGCTTGCGAGACTCGTCATAATCCAATCTATTCGCAACCTGTATCATATGATCCTCATTGTATAAGACGTCCCAGGATATAGTTTTTGTGTATAACCGCAAATATTTATTTGAAGCTTATCAATCCCCTTTTGGTAAGAGCTCACACTTGATGAGTACAATGTGAGCATGCTGAGCTCCGTCGAAGCACGCGGCTGGAAAATTACATTTGATTAAACTTATCCGCACCCTTCGACGGAGCTCAGGATGCTAGTTTGCACTTACATTCTCACGAAGAGTGAGCTGTTACCCCTTTTGACTTTTAGACTCATATTCTGCTGCTTCTGTTCCGCAGGCTTACGTTCGGGCAAATCTGCAATCCAGCCCGTAAGTGACCCCCTATATCGAAACCACACTCACATTCTGGGCAAACCAAGGCTCATCCTGCAACTGCAAATGCCTG
>JAPLCU010000032.1 GCA_026392045.1 Armatimonadota bacterium | reverse complement strand
AATACGCACTAATAAATGGTGGACGGCTGTGTCCGCTCGGTTCACCCCCACATGCGTGGGGAATACAAGAGGGCAAGGGCATTGTCTTTACAATGACCCGGTTCACCCCCACATGCGTGGGGAATACCCGCCCTTGACGATCAGCCCGCCATTGCCGATCGGTTCACCCCCACATGCGTGGGGAATACGTTTGGATTTTCTGATGAATGCAGTGGTAAGCCGGTTCACCCCCACATGCGTGGGGAATACTATCCGGGTAGCTCCGCCGCAGCAACAGCCCACGGTTCACCCCCACATGCGTGGGGAATACTCTAACATGTCTAAGATGTGGCAGTCCTCACGAGCCACAAGCCTTCGACGTTCACTGGTTCACGAGATATGTCACCAAATGTTCTAACACCGAACCCTTGTTCAGTCTTACAATTGTAGAGCAGCATGCCAGCCCCTCCCTTTGCAGACTTCTGTGCTTTCTCCCAGAGCTTATCGCGCACCATTGCAGACAAGTTTCCCACAAAAACTCCAGTCCTCGGTTCTATCATCCATCGGCTAATTTCACCACGGAGGCCAGCAGGCGCTCTTTCCAACATCAACACAACCATTCTCTAACCTCCATCAGCAGCAGCATTTTCCGCTATTTCGTTTGCCGGTGTCCATAGATCTGCCGGTTTGGCCTCATCCATATCAAACGGACTTGGTTCGTCCTCGCCGCCCGTCTCTCCCAGGGCCAGTCTAATATCCGGTATGATCTTTGACACCAGCTTGGTTTCTCGAAAAATGTCTCGGCATGCCAGCCGCACAGCGCGTTCAATATCCTGCGGTGGATTCAGAGATATCTTGAATGCCAACGGCACTGTAATATCCACTTTATATAAATCAGCAATGTCATAAACAAACGACAACTGCTTCCCTACATGGATAAACCCGATAGCCGGGCTATACCCCGCCGAAAGTATTGCCGCATGGCAAAGCCCATACAAACATGAGTTTGCTGCCGATAATGCCCTGTTGATCGGATCGCCCGAACCCCAGTTAGTTCGGTCATAGTTACGGCCAGACCAAGAGACACCTGACTCTGCGCTCGCTTTCGCGTATGCCGTTCTTACTCGCGAGCCTTCCATACCGCGCAATTGATTAACAGTTACATCAGGTGGAATATCTTCCAAAAAACGCATGCAATACATGCGCTTGACCACCTCCAGCCGAGTATCTTCAGACGACGCCATTTTAGCCTGATGAATAAGTCTCTGGGCGCTGCGCGTTCCGCCCATTCCGCAGGCGTAAAACCTCACATTCTCTTCGCCACACCACACTACAAGGCAGTTATTCTCCGCAAGAACCATGATAGCCGAATGCGTGATATTGCTGCCAGGCCCCAACATAAGCACAGCCAGAGATGCGGCAGGGACCGGAGTCATACCGGTTGCATCATGAAGAGCAATCGCACCCTCATGCTTGTCTATTTTGACATGTTCAACGTAAAGAAATGATAAGCTGTCACGGAACTTCGGCAGCAGGTGCAAATCCTTTATCCGATTATCCGACATTTATATTTATCTCCGCAATGGCGCTATTGATAAGAGTCCGAAACCGAAACCCTTGGCTGAGCCTATGCCAGACTCAATAGTTGCCCGGAACAAATCTGGGGCGGTCACTTTGATGATTCCTTCAAAGATGACGCTGAGGTGCTTAATGTTTTCGCCGACACCCCCTTTTCTGCTGTCAGAATTCTCCGTGGTGATACTGCAATAATCTATGATCTCGAATCCTCCAGCTCTAGCCTTGCGCTGCAACCATTCCTTTTGTTGGGCTTCTGCGTAAAGACCAATGCGCAGTCCCAGCGGTTCGCCACGGTTATTTAGGAATGGTTTGCCATCCTCACCGAGCTTCCGCCTAACAGTAGGGTTCGCCTTGAGCCGGAACTGCAAAATCTGTTCTGGGCTAAAGGCGAGATCGAATGGTTTTACTTGTGGAGGAGCGGCCAGGAGGTACCCGGCGTTGCAGAAGGCATAGCCCCAGTCGGGCTCTATGGCGGACTGTACAACAATCATTGCTCTGCCGCCCAGTCGGGGATCAATACAGAAAAGGAAGCCAGTTTCAGTCCCCCGAGCAACATTAACCTGGCTTTGATTCGACATTCCAAAGTCCTCTGGGTTAAAGGGCTTGAGGAAATGCCGGTCCTCCGATTTCCTGGATACCGAGGGAAAAGCCATGCACAACCGCTGGTGTACCCTGTACGGGTTGCGCAGCCACAACCGTCCGGGACGCGGACGATCTGAATTGTTTCCTATATCTATCAGTAGATGGGATATATACATGCTTATTCCACCTCCTCTGCGGCGAAATGTCGACGGCGTGTCTCCAACGAGCGGAACTTGATGATATCTTCTCGCTTTGTAATAATCAAATCGCGCCAGCGCGGATCTTCTGGATTGATACGATCTATGCCCATGCCGTGACCGTATTCGATCATCGTGACAGCGTCATGACAGAGACGGCAAAGTGAGCGCAGATCATCTTGTGACTCACTGCCGCCGGCCCGGCGGTAAGTGATATGTTGCACTGTTGTAGCAGGGGCCTTGCAGAAAACACAGAGGTGATGGTCTGCCGTCAGGCGATCAGCACGACGCCTTCTATACTCAGTATTGCCGTAGTTGGCCCTGGGGCGAGGAGGCCGTGGGGTATTTTGTTGTGCACACCCATCTGCAATTGCCAATTCCCCGTCCAGGCCAACACTCAATGCTGTGCCAATGACAAATCTGGGATGATGCGCCGGAGGCTCGAATGTAATCGGCGCGTCATACCAGACAATGGCTTCTGAGGGAGCCGTATCACCGACGAACTCCGGCACCCAGTCTAACAGGCAATCCACCTTCTCAGGTGTCATGTCCTGTTTTAGTCGCTTTTGCCAAGGGATAGACCTAAGAGCCGACAGAAGATCATCAAAACTGCGGCAAGTCTGTTCCTCCAGGATCGGACGTGAAGGTGGACAACATTTTCTGCCAAGATAGAGTGTCCATTTTGGAGATTGCAACGCCACCTCTAACCTGCTGATCAAATCGGGATGGCCCTGTAGAGCAACCAAGAATGAAGCATCGCAGAGATACTCGCGACGTGTGAGCATTGCGCCAGGCTTGGTTCCTCCTTCGGCGATGCGAATTCTCATTCCAGCGCCAACCGTGTGATAGTCCCACCAACGAATGCCGGGCATATCAATGCGAACGCCCATGCGCAAGTCATTAAGCTTCGGCAGCCACTCGTCTGCGGCCTGAGCGCGTGAAACACCCAACGCTGCACAAAGCATGCCGATTACTGCCGATTTGGTGGGAGCTTCGGCTGTCCGCCTGACAACAAACTTCGATTGCTGATCTCCCCACGCCTGAAGATTGCCTTCAAGCCTAAGAAAGAGAGTGTTCGCGTTCATCAGGTCGCCTCCGAGTTAACAACTACCTTTTGGACTTCTGCCCAGTCATAACCAATAGCTTTGACCACAGATGGAACTAGCTCATTAAGCGATGTAAATTTGTTTTCGGTAATATCAATCTCCCTCTCGTTTTCCACAACAGTTAGGGGATAGCGCAGATTGGGCGAGAACCAGAACCGCTCATTTGGCTTGCCGTAACCGTTATCCAGGTCATAAATATACTGACCCAACTGCGCAATGCTCTGCGAAATGATATCCCGTTCCCCCTGAACTACGGGACTGGCAAAAGCATTTGCATAGTTCACAGGTGTGCCTTTATCCTTTATTTCCACCAATATTCCATCAGGAGGATTGTGCGCGGCAAAACTGTTTTGCTTGCCGGTCGGATTTACCATTGCCAGGCAGCGAATGAATGAACCGACAGTATGAGCAGCCAGCTTTTCATGATTCTCTCCATAACCCTTCAGGTTATCGACCAACGTTTCCCAGTGTATCGAGAAATACTTGTAGAAACAAGCGGAAGAGAACATCGCCTCATCCACATATCCCGCGCCTGCATCGTCGCCGGGAATGTCATCAGCGGCCACAAAGTAGTCCACCTCTGGGCGAGCTTCGTGAGTAGAGATTGCATGGGCTACTTGGAGAGAAGCTTCCACAGTTGTATTCTTCAATACGCCTGTTTCCAGCATTCTACCACAGAGCGCCATGTCTGGTACAGCGATACATTCACTGATAAGTTGCCCGAACTGCTCGGCCAGTTTATCATCCGATAGCCCCTCGCCATTTTGCAGGATTCTTGCCATATCTTCAATTGCCTTGCTTGTTGTATAGACCAACATCTTGCTCTTGTCTGCGCTTGTCAGTCCGTCTTCCTCCGAGGTCGGTTGCTTGCTCTTCTTCGGTTCAAGTCCACACTTAGAGAATATTCCTTCCACTCGCTTTTGAACATCTTTGCCTGTAATCTTGTTAGCAACCAATCTCGCAATTTGCCGTGTGCGAACGCCTCCGAGCAGCTCCTTGAACTCATCGCTCATACGGATGCTTCGTTTGATGCACTGGCTGGAAATGCGTGAACGCAGGACTCCTCCGAAGTAACATGTCTTGGGCGCCCCCAAGTCGTCCCGGTTTAGATTCGCCGGGCTGTGATTTTGGATAGCATGAATTTCGATTAGCATTGTCGTCTCCTTAGTCTTAGATATTGCTCCGCCCATCTCAGGCGAGTAGGTTCGCGCTCCCAAGCAGAGAGATCATCTGTCAACTTCACCCAGTCAACTCCTAAGTTTTTTGAGTCAAGCAGGTTAAGAGCCCATCTTAGAGCCGGCTCGATCTGATCCAGCGGCAGAATAAGCATTCCATCAACTCTTTGCATAAAACGTCTTTGCTCCAAAGATTGAGTGGGCTGGCATCTACGCAATTGACAAGCAATGGGATCGTCCGACTGTGGAATCGGGCAGTAGGCATACAACTTGGCTATTAGCCAGGCTACCTCTCGACGCGGCGCGCGCTCATTCTTTTGGCGTAGCGGCCACCAAAGCCCGGTGAACAAATCAAAGCCATCTACGGTTCGATCCAAATCTTGCCCTGGGTGCGTGCGTAATAGCCCAAGTTCGCCGGGTTTCAAATCCGTTAGAATTCTTATGTATTGCTCTGTAGGTGTCACCTGTCTTCTTCCTTTCTAACCGATTTTGATTTTCCTCCCATTCGCGGCAACTCGCTTGCTATGTCGCTTCGCCGCTGAAGCGCCGCAGTCGTGAATCCTGGTGAGAACGATCCTGCAATAATCTCCATCATGGGGGCGTATTCGGCTGCGGCTTCTTGCCAGGAGTCGTCACCTCCTTCAAGCAGCGCACTTACATTTGCCGAGACTCTGTCTTCGACTTCAGGACGAATGGAAGCAATAGCTGCCCGGCCCTCTACCTTTGATCTTCCCACGCGCTTTTCAAGTTTGATT
>JAPLCU010000182.1 GCA_026392045.1 Armatimonadota bacterium | reverse complement strand
TTTCGGGAAACCCTTTTCCCGAAACCGTATCGGCTTAGTTGCTTGGTCAGCAGTTTCGGGATTTCCGGGTTGGGTTGGATGCTTGGATTATAGCTTGATAGATTGTGCTCCAACCCTCAAATCCCGAAACACCAACTGAGGTTGCGCGCATCCGAAGCAACCAGACGCTAGACAACGCCTGCGTTGAGCTGCGCCTCGGCTACTGCTGATCCAGGTATCTTGTAGCGCTCGCTGAGCTTTGCGAGTTCGCCTAGCTGCCTGACCTCATCTTCCACGTTGATGCCATCGAGCTTTCGGTTATCCAGCGCCCGGATGATTTTTTCAGCAACACGAATAGCCCCCAGCACGAGAATCTCATTCTCATACTCTACATATACATGAAACCTGCCCTTGGGGTCCACTCTCCAATTCCACTGAGTTTCACCTTTGAGCGTGCCGGTTTTAAGCGCCTGGCCCTGCAGCTCGATAATCAGATGTTCGAAGAGATGAGGAATCTCCGTGCATTGACATTCACGACGAAAGGAGTAGCCGTTGTCATTCTCACACCTATGTCGCACTAAGTGGGGGAAAAGCTTAAAGAGAAGCTTTGGGATGTGCGGCGCATGTTCTGTGGAGTAACAGTCAGGGTCAAGCATTTCCACTACAAGCTTGACGCGGTTGCTGTCATAGAAGAGTATTTCAACTACTTTCAACTTCTAAAACCTCCTGAGGAAGTAACAGCTCACTCTCAATGTTTTGTCATTCCGAACTTGATTCGGAATCTAAGCCTTAAGCGTAACAGATCCTGAATCGAGTTCAGGATGACAAGTATGCTCACCAAGTCTGAGCTCTTACCTGAGGAACCTGGTGTTACCCTAAAATGCCTGTGTTGAAGTATAATAAAGCAATAATAACATCTCTTCACCGTGTTGTAAAGAGACAGGCTTAATGTTGTCATCATTATTACAATATAACCAAACAAGCTCATGCATACGAGGCAAACAGGCTCATAAATGAGCCTGCCGGAGGTTTGTTCGTTAATAAGCGGTGGTGAAATACGGTCTCAGCGCCAGCGCGTTCGCAGCTCTCAAGAACCGCTCCATGCCATAAGGCAACCATCCCGGAGGAGGTGGAGGCGGAGGATAACCCACATTCAGGATATACGGATTGTCGCTCGTCAAGTTGTACGGAGGCCATCCAGAGGCAATCCTGAGATTTCCCGCCTGATAATATGGCGGATAGTATCCACCACCATAACCATTTCCACCATAACCACCACCCATCGGTGTGATCTGCTGAGAATAGACTACCGGAGCGTTTTGGGTAACCACCACCTGAGTCGGGTTCGGCATAGGAGGTGGAGGCGCTTGCTGCGTAGGCTGAACAACGGGTGGCTGAGGCGCTGTCCCGCGCGCAAGTATCGTTCTACCAGGCACGGAAGTGACTCGCACCTTGGTGGGACTAATAACATAGTTCCCATTCTCCACCGTGTATGTAAAATCAGCGGCGCCGGCAAACTCTTTCAGCGCCTGATCAAAAGTAAAACCTTTGATCGTAAGCTCAATAATTTTCCCGGTAATGCCAGGGTCAATGCTATATCTATATCCGCTGCCCTCAAACAATGCCTTAATACCCTCGACAACCGAGGTGTTTTGCAGTTCAAGGTTTATCAGCGTCGAACTGGCTGAAACATCAGAAATGGCAAATCCGACCATCAGCAATGCTGCAAGAAACATTAAATAGAATGCTGAATATAGTCTCATCACGATTCGCCCCCTTATCGGTCCCGGACCAGGGGCCGTCATTATCCAAGAATAGTATACCCCCAGAAATGGCTTTGAACCGAGGCGGCAGAACGCTGCGAGGTGGACTATCAGAACCCAGGATTCACAGGCTTTCCGTTGACGTGCTTCTCGAAATGCAAGTGCGCACCCGTAGACCAACCGGTGCTGCCGACATTAGCTATCACCTGCCCCTGTTTGACAGTCTGCCCAACACTGCACAGTAAGCGTGAACAGTGTCCGTAAAATGTTGAAACCCCACTGCCATGCAGAACCAATACCGCATTGCCGTAGGCCCCCTGCCATCCTGCGCTGACAACAACTCCATCCGCGGCGCAGTGAATAGGAGTGCCGGATCTCGCCGCCAAGTCAACACCCGTATGGAACCTGCGAACGTGCAATATGGGATGAACGCGATAACCGAAACTCGATGTAATTCGACCACTGATCGGCCTGATCAACCCGCCTTTCAACACTGTCGCAGCCCATTTTCGACCCTGCGGCGTGCTTTGATATTGCCTGATAGCGTTGTCGATCTGAGCAGACTCAGCCTCAAGCGCGTTGAGCATTCTTTCGTAAAGCTCTTTGCTGTTCTCTATTTGATCCAGTTGCTGCCGCTTCGCGTCGGCAAGCCCAGCGACCTGGTCTCTCTCGTGTGTCAAGCTCGCATTCAGATTTTGGATTTCGGCCACCCTGCGGACCTGGCGAGCTTTGTCATCCTCGATCTGGCGTTTATCCCGCTGGATTTGGTCGATGAGCCTGGTATCGGCGCTGAGAATGGATTGGAGGTAATAGGCGCGTGTGAGGAAAGTCCACATATCTGTGGCCCCAAGAACTACATTCACGAAGCTGATATCATCGCCCTCATAAATATCTACAACACGACGTCTAAGCAGACCTTCGTGCCGCGTGAGCTGCTTCTTGGTGCGGTCCAATCTTTCTATGGTGGCCTTGAGATCGATCTGAGCATTCCCGAGCTTTATGGTGTTATTTGCGAGGCTGCTCTGAGAAACCTCAAGCTCGCGCTCGGTTTTCGAGAGCTGCTCGGTGACGTTTCTCGCCTCCATTTTCTTAATTTTAATGAGTTTCTGAACTTTTGTGATTTGCTTGTCGACCTTGACCTTTTTGCTCTTCAAGCCTGCCTTGCTTTTGGTCTTAGCCGCAAAGACGCTATCATGACAGGCAGCCGCCGTCATAAGCAGAAGAAGTATCAGCAGAAAATATTTTATTGTTTTAGAGAAAGTCATGAGCTTACCATATTGTGTAGGGTTTCGGGAAAAGGGTTTTCAGAAACAACCCGAACATCTAAGGCTAATCCTTAAGAAAGCGTCTGATGGACACGAGGCTGCCGATAGCGCCAATTACCGCACCTGCTAATAGCAGCCAGAAAGCCAAGCCTGCTCCGCTCAATCCGCTGGAGAAGCTGCCGAACATCGGAGTTATGCGTTGGGCCGAATGAACCACGTAACCCCCGCCCAATCGCAGCAATATCCAGGCAACCAACGCCCCCGCCGAGCCGAAAACAATTCCCTCTATGACCAGCGGAGTTCGTATGGTGTGGTTCGTTGCGCCGACAAGCTGCATAATGCGTATCTCACGCCGCCTGGCGTATAGAGTCAACCTGATGGCGTTGCTGATGATAAACGCAGTGGTTATCAGAAGAATGATGACCCCCGCAAAACTGATAGCCCTGATAGCATTCGCAAGGGCCACCACACGCTTGTAAGTCTCCTGCCCAACGTTGACGTGATCCACGTCAGCCAATGCGCGAATTTTGGTCGAAAGCATAGTCAATTGATCCGCTTTTACTATCCTGACTCTCAAAGCGTAGGGCAACGGATTGCCCAGAAGCCCTGCGGACTCGAAATCAGGTCTCTCCCTCTTGAACTTCGCATACTCTTCGTCTCTATCAAGTATACTGACGTCTTTGATGCCTTCGATTTTCCTGATACTATCAGCGAGCGCATCAGCCTTAGCCTTAGCCGCGCCGGGAACCGTGAAAACCGCGATCTCGAACCGATCTATCTGCTCCGTGGTAAAGTGATTAGCGCCCATCATTGCAAGCACGAACGCGCCCAGCACCGCAAGCGAGAGAGCAATGGTTGATATTGACGCAAACGCCATCAAGCCGTTGCGCACTATGCCTGTGAAGGCCTCTTCTATTAGAAACTCTATATTCCTAAGATTCACTGTTTTGATACGCACCCTTATTTTCATCGCGGATCACTTCGCCTGCTTCAAGCTGGATGACCCGCTTTTTCATTCCATCAACAATCTGGCTGTCGTGCGTAGCGCAAAGGACCGTGGTCCCGCGTATGTTTATCTGCTCCAGAAGCTGAACGATATCCCAAGAGGTGGTGGGATCGAGGTTGCCGGTAGGTTCATCGGCAATCAAAACTGTTGGATTATTGATCAGCGCCCTGGCGATGGCAGCGCGCTGCTGTTCTCCGCCGGATAATTGATTTGGGAATGAATCGCATCTGTGAGTAAGCCCGACCAGTTCCAGCACCTCGCCGATGCGCTTGTGGACTTCTTTGGGTTTGGTCCCGATAACACGCAAAGCAAAAGCAAGGTTTTCCCACACGTTTTTCTGAGGAAGAAGCTTGAAATCCTGATATACAACCCCCAGCTTGCGCCGCAAGAACGGCACCGCAGACGGCTTCATCGCGGTGACATTTTCGCCGTCCACAATGACCGTGCCCGCAGTCGGGAGCATATCACGGTAGAGAAGTTTCAGCAGCGTAGACTTTCCACTGCCGGTGGAGCCAACCACAAATACAAACTCACCCTTGGATATTGTTACACTCGTATCTTTAAGCGCCCGAACGCCATTGGCATATTCAACAGACACGTCTTTTACATATATCATAACGCTCTTTTCCCTGGGACAATTATAGCCCAATACGCCAACTGAAGCAAATCTACTGGGTGATAGGTGTTGATGTTTCGGGATTTCGGGATGCACTATGTTGTGAGGCTTGATGAAGCCAAAATCCCGAAACATCTACAAGCCAAGCCTAGCGTGACAAATAATCCATCACCCAACACCTAACACCCAACACCCATACTGTGATATAATCGTTTCGGGCACAAGTATGAAGACATTAGACAAATACGTTGCTCGCGAGATGATAGTTCCGTTTGTATCGGGATTTACCATTGTGTTGGTGCTTCTCGTGGGGACAATAATCTATAATAACATCAGCTTCATCGTGGACAAGATGAAGTATTGGCCAGACCTGCTGTATTGGATTTTCCTCCAAATACCGTATTGGGTTATGGTCGCCCTGCCCTCGGGCGCGCTTTTTGGATGCTCGCTCGCCATCACTCGCTTGGCGCAGGATACCGAAATCACAATGATGCGCATGGCGGGAATCAGAACCACCCGCATCTTCCTGCCAATCTTTGCAATAGGCTGCTTTATCAGCATTATCGCGTATGTATTTCAAGAAAAAGTGACTGTCTGGGCTCAGGATGAGAGCGCGAAGGTCCAGAGGCGTCTTTTCATGGCTCCCGGGCCGCTGTCAATCCAACCCAATATATTCTTCAAGATAGATAACTACTGCATCTATGTAAATAACATCGAACGCCACGGCGATGTTATTCAGCTCAATAATATCATGATGTATGAAATGCCTTACGGCGATGGCTTACCCACTCTCATTACGGCAAAATCGGCAACTGAGCACAAGCTAATATGGACGCTCAACGATTGTACCATGTGGCAGGTCAAGAATCGCGAACCCGAGCTTTACGCACACTACAAAACACACAAAATGAACATGCAGCGAGCGATGGCCGAGTTCATCGACCAGCAGCAGAAAGTCCCCGGAGCAATGACTATCTCCGAACTGCATAAACAAATGAATCTTATGAAAAAGAGCGGTCTGCCATCACGAAGCTATGAGATCGAATATAACTTCAAGCTGGCGATCCCGCTTTGTTCGTTGATATTGATGTTTTGCGTAGCCCCGTTGAGCCTGAAATATGGGCGAAGCGGCGGATTTATGGGTGTGCTGATCGGTATTCTGGTGCTGTTCTTATATTGGAACGTGTTCGTTTTCAGCCGCGCATTGGCCGAAAAAGGCGCTTTGCAGCCTCTTTTGGCAGGTTGGAGCGAAGTAATTATATTTACTGCCCTCGGTGCGCTGTTAATGTGGAAGGTGGAATAGGCGCGGAGGGAGAAGAATACGTTTAATGGAAGAGCGTATTTGCTCAAAGTATAGGTGAGCATGCTGAGCTCAGTCGAAGTATGCGGCTGCGAAGAGACAGGTGACTAAACTTGGCCGCACCCTTCGACGGAGCTCAGGATGCTGGGTTCTATTTTCTCAAGACCTTTCATTAGTGAAGTGGTTCGAAGCTCAAGACTACGATGACTTGGCGCTCTTTTTCGAAGAAGCAGTTTTGGCGCGGCTAACTTTATGATCGCTCTGGGGCGATACTGAACGCAGTGAAGCGCCTTCAAAGATAGAGGATGCTATTGCATTCTCGATTACCAGCCTGTCTAGCTCGGCTGGTGTCGTGAAATACTTATTGGTTTTGGACAGTGGACTCATGCTTTTCCTACCGTGATATGGCATTGAACACTGGCGTGTGCTTTTGAATACTACTATTATTATACCTCATTTGCGTCAAGATGTCAGGAGAGGCGTTGCAATTCTAATTTGCGCCGCGTTGCTCATTAACGTGTTGTTTTGCGCAAATCCATCACTCGCCCAGGACACACCTGCCGTGACCGGCGCGCCTGCGTCGGTAGTTGGCGGGACGGGAACGGCTTCGCCTGCGCCTGAGGATGTATTGACCAGGCCGACGGTGCAAATTCCGAACTCGGGTGTGGCGCCGCCGGTGGCGCCATCTGAACCGCCAACAGGCTACACACCGACCTTAATCACGCCTGTAGCGGAAATCCCAACTGATTTTATCTGCGTTACGGGCGATAACGTCCGAACCACATTCAAAGACGGCAAGCCCGCCGTGACGACCGCCGATGCAAATGTTACCACCTACAAAAACACCGTAACCACGGCTCAGAGCGCTCGTGTTAACTATGAAACAAATATTGCCGAGTTTGGCGGCGGTGTTGTTTTTCGCATAGATGAACAGGAAATACGCGGCGAAAGTCTTACACTCAATCTTAAGACGCGCGAATGGGCGCTGCGCAAAGCCTCAACAGCCATCGAACCGCAATTCGTGAGAGGTTATCTATGCGCGCCCGTGTTTGTGCTGGGTGAGTCTATCGAAGGAATCGGGCGAAAATCAATTACTGCAATTAACTCCGAAACCACCACATGCAACCTCACAATCCCACATTACGAGCTGAGGTCACGCTCAATTACCGTTTATCCCGAAAGGCGGATTGTTCTGCGAAATGTGGCAGCCTATGCGCTGGGCCATCGGCTTTTCGCCCTGAATTATCTCGTGATCCCGCTTCGAAATGTCCCTGAGAACCCGAATCTCATTCCGCGCTTTGGGCAGTCCGTTGAAGAAGGCTTTTATATGAAGTCCGCCTACGCATACACCGGCACGGCAACGCAGGCGGGGTTCCTGCTCCTGGACTTAATGAGCAGAAAAGGTATCGGCACAGGCATAAGACATCAATACCAGCTCAATAGAGGCCTGGGGGACGTGCAGATTTACAGGCTTGAGGACCAAACAATCAATCAGACCACGCTCACAGGCCGTCTGAATCACACGCAGCGCATTGGAGATGTGGATGTGCTGCTGACCTCCAACTTCCGCAACAACAGCTATATTTATGCGCCTCAGAGCAAATCCATCAATAATCTGTTGAGCCTCACTCGCAATACCCAGAGCGCCAATTCATCGCTGACGATAAGCCAGGGCATAGATGATGTCTTTGTGCAGACAAAGCGCCTGAATGCCAACTTGACACACCGACAGACTCTGGCAAACAGAGCGCTCTTGAACAGCAACTTCATCTACAACTCATTTGGAGGCACAAATACACCCAACACCGCGCGGCTGACTTCGCAAGCGAGTGTTAGCCAAGCCGGACCCCGATTCGATTGGAGCCTCTCGGCGCAAAAGATCGACGACCTCAGCGCTGAATCGTTCGTAGGCGGTGGGCGGTTCGGCGGCATTGAGAGGCTGCCTGAATTGGCAATCTCATCAGATACCACTAAACTAGGCAATTTCTTACTATTCGGAGCGCCTGCCAATCTTAAACTCGCATTCGGCGAATACAACGAATTGCCGTCAACCAACAACATTGGGCGCGCTTATTTTGAGATAGGAACTCCATCTTTGCAGCACAAGCTAACCGACACTTGGACGCTCAATACAACCAGCGGATTCAGACAATTCGCCTATAGCGACAACACCGCTCAGTATAGCCTCTACACAAATACAGGATTGAGCAAGAAACTTGGACAATCTTCTACATTTAATCTCGCATATAGATTTCAAGAGCCTAGAGGCTTCACCCCGTTCAGGTTCGATTATGTCGGCAAATACAACACCCTCAATGCAGGCCTCAGCATCAAGGAGAGCGAGCGCTTCAAGCTGAATGTGCTGTCAGGCTATAATTTCGAGCAAAAGCAGTTTCCATGGCAAGATGCTATCATCAGGTGCTCAATACAGCCCTCGGAAAACTTTCTGCTCTACACCGCCACCGGATACGATATCAACCGCAAAGAATGGCGAACACTGATAAATCAGATGCGAGTGAGGATCGGGGACAATTTCAGGTTTGATTTGGGCACGCGCTATGATGCCGTCGCAAAGAAGCTTGCAATGGTAAGACCGCAGTTGGACACCACCATCGGCAACAAGACCAGAATCCAGGCTGTGGCGGGCTACAACGGCTTCACGAACGCTTTCGACTACCGCAGCTTCATGCTCACGCGAGACCTGCACTGCTGGGAGGCCTCGTTGGTCTATACGAATCAGACAGGATTCTACCAGAATAAAAGTCTGATGCTCTATATGAGAATCAAAGCTTTCCCGGTCTTCAGGCAGTTCGGAGTGGGCACATTCGGTCAGGCGCAGGATACGAGCGTCGGCGATGTTTATTAACTAAGTAATCTAAAGGCTGCTATGCCTATTACAACAACACGCTCCGTACAGCGCTGAGGCCCTCAGCTAACATAAGCTGGGGCCTCAGCAGGATGACTTGGGCGAGTCAATAACACTATACCCTTACCCGCTTAATTCTTAAACAGCCGAGCAAAAAAATAGCTGAGGAAAGTGCGAGCAGCGCGGATGGCTCAGGCACGAGATTGTAAGGAGGTCTAGGCATTTGCTTAGAGTTGTCAAACCAAGTATCCCCAACATCTATCCATCGGTCTCCTGAAGATGATAGTCCGGGGGTCCTTGAAACGTGAGCAATAAAAGAGGGATCCCCCGTTTGGGGAGTAACACCGTCTGCAAGCTTATAGGTAAACTCCAGCGTTTCTCCAGGCATAAGAGCCGCGCCGTATTTGTATTTCTCAGTAGGATATATTTTCAACACCAATTTCTTGCTGTCCCAATGCCAATAGGGGTCTGCCGTGCTCCACACACCAGGGCTGGCAAGGTTGGATGGCGCAAATTCCCAGGCAATTATCTTATCGGCGCTATCGCCGGGGATTCCATTTATCCAAAAATAGAAAGTGTATACATTGCTATTCCACACCCACGAGTAACCTGTATACCCGGAAGTAGCCGTACCGCAGTATGCAGCGCCTGCAAGCAATATCAAGCAAACACAAATAAAAACGAATCTAGTTTGTTTCATTTGTAATGATCTCATTTCGTGCGAAACTGCCTCAACAATAAGGCCTTGCAAATTAGCTGCCAAAGAACCTGGTGTAATTACTAGGTTTGTTATTCAATTTCTATTGTCGGTCGCTGCATATCATTTTTATATGCGAATATATGATTTTCATCCGATTCAGGAAAACGCATACTATCAAGAGGTTGAATGCAAAAAGGGCGATGGAAATATCTCCACCGCCCTTGATTTGTTTTACTTGATTATTGAAGAGATTAGACCGTAACGGCTTCTTTCTCTTTAGGTTTTGGTGCAGCGTTGATGTCAACATCCAGTCCACCTCGTTTGCTCCAAAGGGTAGCGCCCGCAAGAGCAAGAATAGCTATTATTGTTATCGCGGCCCGCAACCAATTTTCCATTGGCAGAATAACAATCGGAGCGATCAAGATAGCGACCAGGTTCATAACCTTAATAAGCGGGTTAAGAGCTGGGCCGGCAGTATACTTGAACGGGTCGCCGACGGTATCGCCAACTACGGCTGCCTTGTGCTCAGGAGTGCCCTTGCCACCGAACATACCGTCTTCAATCTTCTTCTTAGCGTTATCCCAAAGGCCGCCCGCGTTAGAAAGAAGAACAGCCATCAACTGGCCGGAAACAATCGCGCCAGCCAGGAATCCACCAAGAGCGGCGGCGCCGTTCATATCGCCGAAACCAAGGCCAAAACCAACTAGAACAGGAGCGCTGATAGCCAAAACCGCAGGGCTCATAAGCTCTTTCTGAGCGGCAGCAGTAGAAATAGCAACGCACCTCTGATAATCCGGCTTGCCCTTATCGGAGCCAGAGCGAGGATCGTATTCCATAATACCAACGATCTCGCGGAACTGCCTGCGAACTTCCTCAACCAGTTCAAACGCCGCGCGTGTAACCGCATTGATAGCAAATGAGCAGAACAGGAACGGCACAGCGCCGCCGATCAAAAGGCCGACAAAGACCTCAATCCAATCAACGTGAATGCCCGTGCTGCCAAGAGCTATCTTTGCTTGATCTAGCGTCATCGCAGCCAACTCAGCGGCACTAGGGGGAAGAAGACCAGCATCGGCCATGAATGAGCGGAATAGAGCAGTGGCAGCGATAACAGCAGTGGCAATCGCCAGACCCTTGGTGAGAGCCTTTGTGGTGTTGCCAACGGCATCGAGCTTAGCAACGATCTTGTTCGCATTGCTGTCTTCGCCAAGGTCCTTGAGAGCTCCAGACATTTCAAAAATGCCGTTTGCGTTATCGGAAATCGGGCCGAATGTGTCCATAGCCAGCATGAAGCCGGTGGTGGAAAGCAGGCCGAGACCCGATAGGGCAATTCCATAAGCAGCCATCGAAGGATCGCCCTTGAAGAGCAGGAAACTTGCCAACATAGCAAGACAAATCGCGATGATTCCCCAAACGCTGGACTCCAAGCCCGAAGCAAAACCTGAGAGGATAATCGTAGCCGGACCGGTCTTAGCAGCCTTGGCACACTCAGTAACCGGTTTTCCATCGATAGCAGTGAAATGCTCTGTCATCTTGTCAATTATGATAGACAGAATAATACCACTGAGGTTTGCAGCAGCAAATCTCCACCATTCAAAGCCAGCAACTGGGACTTTCATCTCGAAAACATAGTAGGAAAGGCCAAAAAAGCCAATAGTAGCAATGACGGATGAAACAAAGAAGCCCGTATTGATCGGAACCATCGGGTTCATGCTCATATCGTCTTTGCCGCGAACGCTGTAGATACCGATGATTGAGGCCAACACACCCCAAGCTCTAATGAGCAGCGGGTAAACCACCAGCGCAAGACCGGCAGCGCCAAGGCCAAGAGTGGTCGAAGCGGCGGCGCCAAGGATGATGGCGGCAACCAGGGTAACTTCATAGCTTTCGAAAATGTCTGCGGCCATACCGGCGCAGTCACCAACGTTGTCGCCAACGTTATCGGCGATTGTCGCGGCGTTGCGAGGATCGTCCTCGGGAATACCCTGTTCAATCTTACCAACAAGGTCTGCGCCCACGTCAGCAGCCTTGGTATAGATACCACCGCCGATCCTCATGAAGAGAGCGGCGAGACATCCGCCAAAACCGAAACCAATAAGAACCTTCATCGACTCGTTGCCGAAAAGGTAGAATACAGCGCATGCGCCCACAAGGCCGAGACCAACCGTAGCCATACCGGAAACGCCGCCTGCGCGGAACGCCACATAAAGAGCATGCTTAAAACTGGTGAGAGCTGCATTCGCAACGCGAACATTAGCTCTAACAGCCATCATCATTCCAATAAAGCCGGCCAGGTAGGAAGCAGCCACACCAAGCACGAAAGCAATGCTAACGCCTATGTAGATCGGAATGGCTTGGAATACGCGATCGGTTCCAGCGAACCCTTCCACATTCTTATACATGAATGCCAGGCCTACGGCAATAATGACCACAAAAATGGACATTGTGCCTATCTGCTTTTTGAGGTAAGCTAGAGCGCCTTCCTCAACAGCCTTGGCAACGCCGACCATGCCCTTGGAGCCTGGATCTTCCTTGCTAATGGTCCTAAACCACATAGCGCCAAATGCCAAACCGATGAGAGCACAAACAAACACCACCATAACTGAGGGCCACATCATTGGCAGTTCCTCAAATTTAGGCAGAGTTATCGCTTCGCCGGCAAATGCCGCGCCAGGAAGCAAAGCGCCCAACACGCCAACTGCCATAACACTGAGCAGTTTGGTGATGAGCTTACTGTGAGACTTGGACTCGCAGTGCATTTTTCAGAATCCCCCTTTTTGAAATTCAAACAATTAGTCAAAAACGCCGCTTTTCGCTAGATTTCGGCGTAGTTCGCGGCTATTATATATGTCGCAGATGACCCGCGACACAGGCCAAACCCTACATGACCCAGAAGATTATAAGCGAAGGCCTCATCCATGTCAAGAAACCCATCTTACAATATCGTCATATTTACCTGAAAGATTAACAATTGGCCATGCTGTTGCGGGAATTCTTGCTCGATTAGGTTCCATTTCCGTGCTTCCGTGATTGCATTTTCTTACCGTCAATTCAAAACGCCCACCTGGTTTCATGAGGATTTTTCTTGACAGAATGACCAGCCTGCTTCTATAATGAGATTACTTCGGTAGACGGGGGTGAAGACACTGAGAATACGAGCTAAAGAACTCAGGCGCACGAGAAAAAGAGCGCTCGAAAACTACAAGCTGCGCATGCATGAAGAAGCTGCAGCGGCCGCAGCAACAGCAAAGAAAAAGAAATAGGTCGCTTGCTTGCGCAGGTGTGATCTATAGATAAAGTTTAACCGGCTGGAAGATTTCCAGCCGGCATATTTTGGGTGTTTCGGGATTTGAGGGTTGGAGCACAATCTATCAAGCTATAATCCAAGCATTCAACCCAACCCGGAAATCCCGAAACCGCCGAACGTACCGTTTATATCGGGATTTCCGTTCCGCTAACGCTCCACTCAAATCCCGATACACCACGCACTATCTAATAATCTCTGTTCGGGCGGATTTGCAATCCAGCCCGTCCCTTCACCAACCTTTTAACTTTCAGACTTCTTCCAAAACCGCCGCCTTTTCAACCAAACTGCTGGTCTTGGTGCGCTCATCGAAGGCTACCCAGAGGCAGCTGTCCACGGCATCATGTATGGCTTCCACATGGGTAATAAGAATTATCTGCTCAAACCTGTGCTTCAGATTTTGGAGTAGATTCACCACGTTATCGCGGCGGACATCATCGAGGGAGCCGAAAACCTCATCCAGCACCAAAAGCGAGAAAGATTGCCCGGCCCTGTCCGCTATCATCTGCGATATCGCGAGCCTCAGAGCGAGGTTAACGATGTCCTCTTCTCCGCCTGAGATAACGGGCTTCAGCTCGCCGTCATCGCGGATCATGGCCGTATAGCTGTCGCTGATTTCGAGGGTGTTGTAGCGGCCGTCGGTCATCATCGAAAGCAATTCACTCGCGACAGCTTCCAGTTCTGGTCGTATGCGGTCGTTCAGGTCGTTGCGAAGTTTATCCAGCGCCTCAGCGACTGTTTGAACATGAAGCCTCTCGGATCGCTTCTTACTAAGCTCCTCAAGCTTGCTCTTAAGCGAAGCTTCATCGCGCTCCACGGCAGTAAGAATTGCCGTTGCGATGTTGACCTCTCCACGCTGCCTCTCAAGCACGACCAGCGCGGCATTGAGCGCGGCTGATGATTCCTCAAAGTCTTTCACCAGCTTGTCGCGGTCATCAGCAGAAAAATCCAGCTCGGCGAGTATCTGCTCTGAATCTGCAATCTCTTTCTTTCTTGCCTGCCCGAGGGTTTTCAGCTCGCTGATCTCGCTCGCGACCGTGTCAAACCGCTCCAAAGCGGCTTTCAGCGCAATTGCTCTATCGTGGACGGGCCGAAGTTCTTCGCCTGCTTTCTGCAGCTCACGGTATTTTGCCTGGTCAAACCCGCCCGGAAGCGATTCAAGCTGGGCGCGAAGCTCTTTGATCTCAGTTCCTCTCTGATCAAATTGCCCTTTGATCATCTCATATTCTGCAACTTTAGCTTCTGCCGCAGCGCTTTCCGCCCTGAATTGCTCAAGCTGGGACGCAACATTCTCACGCACGGCCTGCTGCGCCGCAACTGCGGCCTGATCAGTTGCATACTCTGATTTGCCAAGGAGCGCGGCTGATGATATCTGTTCTGACACACTCTTTATCTGGTCATCGAAGTTAGCAAGCACCTTTGAAAGCTCGCCCGCCAGCGGACGTTCGCAGGTTGGGCATGCCCCGTCTGCGCCTGCCAATTCTATCTGTATGCGCTTGGCCTGAATATCTTTGAGCTGCGATTCAAGCTGCTTGATATGCGCCTGAAGGCCATGCTCATGCGCAACCTGCTGCTCACGCGCCTGCTGGAGCTTTTTGTCGCTATCCGCCTGAAGAATGTCTGCCCCGGAAAGCACGGCGGCCGCGCGGACACGCCGGTCTGAGGCGTCCGAAAGCTGCTTCTGCCTGGACTCAAGTTTCTTGATTTCTGAATCAATGTTCAGTATCTGACCGGCGATTCGCTGACGCTCGCCTTCAAACTTCTGAAGCTCTGCAAATTTCTTATAATCATCTTTAGCCTGCTCGTATTTTTCGAGGCTCGGCTTTAATGATTCAAGTTCAGTGCGCTTGCTTTCAAGGTCGGCAAACTCGCCGTTAAGCTGTTTGAGACGATCAGACATCCGCGCAAAATCGGTTTTATCAAGCTCCAACCTGCGCGAAACCTCCTGAAAACGCTTGGATTTCTGGTCCGAGGCCTCTTTGAGCGGCTTGAGCTTATCAATAATTTCCTGCGCAGCTTTTTGCGATTTATCAGCGACAGCCAGCTCAGCGTTTGCATCAGATAGCTTGGCTTTGGAAGATTTCCTGCGTTCCTTGAGCTCTTCGGCATCTGGGAGGCCCTTTTCAATACTTTCAACATCGCGATTAAGCAATTTTCTGTCTTCATTCGCCTGATCGCGAGCCTTGGTCACCCTATCATAACCGAGCATTTTGCTGATGGCGGTTGCGCGGGCGCGGCCGTCCATCGCAGCCATAAACTCAATCTGTTTCTGGCCTGTGAAAAAGCTTGTGAAGAACGCCCGATAGTCCATTCCGAGAAGCTTGATAACAGCTTCCGAGACCTCGCTCACACCCGAACGCAGCGCACGGCCTTCAATTTCGAGCACAGCAGTCCCCGAGCGACCAGAGCCATCGAGCTGCCTGGTGACTTTATAAACAGACCCGCCCAGCTCAAATGTCAGCGCCACATTGACCTTTGCTCCGCCCTCGCTGGCTGTGCTGCGGATGGTGTCATTGGTGCCGCGCACGGCTGGCGCGCCGTAAAGCGCCCACGCGATTGCTTCCAGAATAGTCGATTTGCCGGAACCGTTCGGGCCGATTATGCCGGTGACGCCGTCTGTGAATATCACGCTGGTGTCTAAATGCTGCCTGAAGTTTTTGAGATCGATACTTATCAGCTTCATGCCTGCTCCACCGCCTGCTTCATAAGATAATCGCGGCCAAGATTGACCAGCCGGTCTCGCTCGACACCCTGCGGCAGATCATAGCATTTCGCGAACTCGTCCCATTCCTCTTCCAGCGGCCTTGATACTCCTGCCTCACCAGAGCTTTTCACGCTGCCGCTGCGAGACGGCGGGCGCAAAACCAGCTCAAAATGCAGCGCATCAGCTCTGACTTTGCGCACGAATGTGTAGTCTAGATCGGCTTGAACCGACCTATGCAGGTTTTCGACCACAAGGCGCATTATCTTGTCTTCATAGCCGCCCGAAACGCCCTCAATCCTGTTTTGAATCATAATATTGAGCTCAGCCAAGGTCACCTCGGCGGCATCAATTGGGCGAATGTCGATTACATCGCGCGTTTCGATCTTGTGAAAATCAAGTTTGCGCTGATCGAGGTCGTATTCGATGAAACCCTTCGGCTGATTGGTCTCGCTCCAGATATTTGTGCTGGTGTATTCGAGCGAACCAGAATAATAGGCGTTGGGCGCGAGTTCCTCAAAAACATGATAATGCCCAAACGCGATATAATTCCAGGCGTCGCTGATCACCTCCGCGCGGCGAATCTCATGAAGATCATAAGCATGCTTGATCACGCCCTCGACAGTTCCATGCGCCATAAGAATATTATATTTGCTCGCAGGGTCCGGCTCGATCTTCAGCGAGCTCAATTCCGGCAAAGCGCGATGGCAGAGGCAGAACACAGAAGTGTCTAAGTTTTCAAGCAAAACTTGTTCATACTTGCCATGCACCACATAGATTCCAGGAATATTTGTGAACAAATCCAGAATACAGCCCGTGTCCGCCGAGCGAGGCGAATCATGGTTTCCGCCGATGATTACAATGGGTGCGCCGGACTTGGCGCGAAACGCCGCAAACTCGCGATATGCCTGCTGGATGGTGAGATTGCTGGGGCGGACTACATGAAACAAGTCCCCCGCGATCAGCACAAGGTCGGCATTTATCTGCGCAGCGCCGTTCATGGCCTCCCTAAACGCCATAAACACGTCCGCCTCGCGCCGATTAAGCCCCTGGCTGGTTATTCTATTGTAAGCGCGGTAGCCCAAATGAGGGTCCGCTATGTGAGCAATTTTCATAGTTTTATAGTCCGATAGTTTGATAGTTCGATGGTCACGTTCTTTTCCGAATGCGGCTCAGTATCCAGGCAAGAGCATCAAGCACAGAATTCAACAACAAAACACTTATGCGGCCACGCAGTCCTACAGAAGGCTGAACAGAAAGCCAATTATAATAATCAAAACCACTGGAGGTTATGACCTCTCTGTGCCCCATCCACCAAAGACCACTCGGGGAACGAGCAAAGCGCAAAATGAGTTCGGCGGTTTTTGGAGATGCAGTTTCCGCAGCATTGGTGAAAAGCTCTCCGGGTTCTGCTTTCAGCTTCCGCGCGCTATGGTGCAGCAGCGTAAGTGCAACTAGGGTATCACGATAATCAAACCTTGCATCCTCAATAACCAATGCGATGAGGCCGCGCGAAACTAACTCAGGATTGTTGGCACGCACTGCAAGCGCCGCCATTCTTCGCGCATAGATCATGAGAATGTCCGCCTCTCCTCCTCCACATTCACTGATCAGTCTCGCACGTTCCTCGGACGGCATACTAGTGTACGTAACGACAATGGCGCCTACCATTTCATCAACATCGTTCGGAATGGGAGATGCGTAGTAACTATTGTTGCCAGCCTCTTTAAGTGTTCTAACTGCATCTTCCAATCGGCCAAATTGTTCCAAGTCAACCTCCTCACTGGACGCAAAAACAGAAGCATTTTATGCAACGGTAAACAAATAGCACGCACCCTTCGACAGAGCTCAGGATGCTGGCTAGTGCCAACCGCTAACCGTCAACTGCAAACCGCCAACCCTCCCCTAATCCTGAAACGGATCATTAGGATCCGGGTCTATGACCGGCACGAATACCGGCATATCGTCCGATGTGCGCTTGATTCCCGCTTTCTTGCGGATACTATTCCTAAAGAAAGCCGTCGGGTCATCGGGGGCGCGTTGGAGGGTTACATTCATCGCGCGGACTATTTCCTCTGCGTCGTTAACCTCCGCTACCACGTCTTTGATGGTTCCGCGGCTCACGCTCTTATCCAGCCTCGCAAGGTTCTGATACACGGCCTCCTCAAGCGGCAAATCGTTTGCGGGCGGGAACATTCGGGTGCCATCGGGGCCGCGCAGCACGTTTGGCCTTGGGAACTTCACGAAAATCGGCTGGTTGAAGTGCGGGTGGCGAATCATCAACTGGCCCTTTGATAGGGTCGCGAGCTTTTCTTTGGTGGACGATGTCAAGACCTGATAGCCAGGGGTCGCGAGCTCGTCCATATCCATTCGGCCATAAATACAGGTCGCGCTGTTTCCGACAATTCTCTTATGCACCTGGCTCCTGAACTGCTGTGCGCTGAATAGAACAAGACCCAAATATCGCCCGCGTTCGGAGATGTCTAATAGTGTCTGCCGCAGATAAGTGTCCTGACCATCGGACGGCGCATATTTATTGAGCTCATCAACCACTACTATCACGTGCTTCACGCCAAGGTCGCCTTTCTCCAAATGCTGCCTGAGTTGGCTAACTACGCGCGTGAAGACCAAATCCTGCGCCTGCGGGTCCATATTTGCCACATCTATTACATACGCCGACCTATCCTCAAACGAACCCCACGGCAAATCGCTTCTGAACTCGTCCGGGCTAATTAGGCCCTTATAGCGTGTGCTGAGGTTAGAAAGGCGATTATAGACCTTGCGAATGGTGGCGTAGTGATGGGTTTTCCACTCCGATCGGTTCTGCTGCTCCATCTCCTGAAGAACCATATCAAACCAGTGGTTCATATCCTGGAAGTTGCGCACCGTTATCTGCATGCCGTTCGGCTCACTGGTCTGGTTCACCACACGGTCTTTTATATAGGAAATCAGAGCATCTGCCTTGGCATCGACATCATCCCGATTAAGCACGACCTCTGTGAATTCCAGAATATCCGTCAAGCCCCATGAAAGCGGCGTAACATCCCCAACCAGATCAGGATGCGTGCGCAAAGTGTTCAAGTTTACCCGGTCAGACTTGAACGGCGCATAATATTTCACGTTCTTGAAAGGCTCGCAAGGCATACCCAGGCGCTCATACATTTCAGCATCGCGTTCATCGAGTGTATTGATCAAGTTTTCGGCATAAAGTTGTTCATACTTATGCCCTGGCAGCACCTGGCCGGGGAAATCAAGAAACAGCATGTCCGGGCCTTTGACATTGAAACAGACCACCGCGATGCCATCATCCCCCACCCCTTTGAAGCGCTCGAAAATCGAAAGCAGAATGAACTCAATGGAGCTGGTTTTGGTGGCGAGGCCCGATACACCCGTGATGTTCAAATGCGCAGCCTCCGGGCCAAGCAAGAACTCGGAATCAAGGTAAACCGGCGCGAGGATGTCGCCATTCTGGTATAAACCTATAGGAATGCCGGATTTCTCCCAAAAAGCATCCATGCGCAATGCCTTTTTGACCGACAGATCGTCCGCCAGATATACCGGGCCTACCGGCACAGGCTGAAGCGGCTCCTCAGGCTCCACGCGAAGCACCGCGGCGTTGTAGCATTTCACTTCATGCCTCAGCGTGGGCGCATCTGAGCCGGGGTCGCCCTCCGAGCCTATATAATCATGCATGGCAGAGTTCAAATCGGTAAATCCAAACCCCTCCACCACAACCCCATAAACCTCAAGATCGCCCTTTTTCACCACAACAAGCGTGCCAATGCCCACCTTGTTATCGCCATCAGCCGCCCAAAAGCTAAAGCTATACGCAGTCGACGGCTTGGCCTCAGTAGCCACCACCCGCCCTACCTGGACTAGTTCAAATTTAGTTTCCTGCTCCATTTTCTTCCTCCTTCGGAAGAGTCGAAAAGTTTTATGGTCTGATAGAGTGAACCGTCAACCGTAAACCGCCAACCGTCAACCCTTTTTCGCCGCACCCGCCAAACCTATCAACATCGAATCCAGCGCGGCCGCCGATGGCGCGAGGCTTTTCAGATAAAGCTCACAATCTCGGATTGGGTAGATCATCCTGTCCCAACGCGAATCCGGCATGCTCAGCGGCGAGCGTTCGGCTAGAATCCAGCGCGAGATTTCGTCCGCCATATCGAGGGTTCGCTCACACTTTGCAGCCTCAACGCGCACAAGCCCAAAATAAACATCCCTGCCGTCGTTCGAGCGCAACCTTACATACCAGCTATAAACCGCAGGCCGATTCCGCCCGCCTGGGATAAACACACCGCTGCGCTCACCCGCCTTGAGGTTCAGAATATTCTGCTGTTCTTCCCACTCAAAATACTGCGTTTGGTGGCTTTTGATCACCCCGACAATATTCGGAGCCTCGTACCGGTCATAATCGCCGCTCAGGGAACCGTCAACCAGCAGCCATTCATCGCGTCCGTCGAAATCCGCAAGCCACTTGGTGGTGATCTGCCGCTCAAGGTCTGCGCGAATATCGCCAATCTTGTTCTTCGCCCGCTCAGCCATCATAAGAGGGTGATCGTCTGTTTTTTGGCCGCGCTCGGCGGTGTCCACCGTGTCCATCCCCGCAGCGTGATATGGCCGCCAATCCAGCAATTCATACGGAAAATATATAGCCTCGCGAGGCAGATGAGCGAGCTTTCGCATGTGCTTATCAATGCCCCTCACGCGGATTGCCGCCGCCGTGTAACCATACATCATCGGCACGGATGAATTGATGTAAATCGGCCCGCGCGGGCGCTGCATTCCATCCATAAAATACGCAATCTGCCCCACCGAAGGCTCACCCACGCTCACGCCATCTATAGATCGGCCCTCAAGCTCGGATTTAACGGTCTTGGGCTCGGCGGAGGGCAGCATCATTATTTCCTCGCCCGATACCCCCTGGCTCAGCACAACATGCACATTCGGCTCCGGCACGCTGCGAACGTAAGCGGCAAGCTTTTTAAGGAGATCGCTCATGTGGGTCTATGTCCCTTTAGACGACATTGGAATAACTTCAGGTAAATGTAGCATAGTCGGGAGTCGAGAGTCAACAGTCAACAGTCAGAAGAGAGAGTTCAGTCTTGCGGGAATTACATGTCATCCTGAACTCGATTCAGGATCTGTTACGCTTAAGGCTTAGATTCCGAATCAAGTTCGGAATGACAAATACACTAAGACTGAACTCTTACAGTCAGAAGAGTTTCGATGCTTCGGTTCGCTTTTGAGCCGAAGCCAAACTGAGCTAGAAACATGAAAGGTCAAGCTAGCTTCGGCAGAAAAAGCCTGCCGAAATACCTAATCCCTTCCCTAACTCAGAACTCAAAATTCATAACTCAAAACTTCCCCCCAAATCCTCGGCAGCGCTTCTCCTGCAGGTTCGGCTACCCAGAAATCGGCATATTCAGTGAGGAGGCCTTCCGTTGGGTTGATTTCCACTATCTTTGCGCCGTTATCGCAGGCGAATTCGGCGAATCCGTAGCCGTTGGAAACCTCACCCGATGTGCCGACAATGATCATCAGGTCGCATATTGAGGCATGATGAGTGGCAAGGCAAAGTGTTTCTGCGCAGAGATATTCGCCGAACCAGACTATATTGGGCCTGCAAAATCCGCCGCAATTCGGGCATTTGGGTAGGGTCTCCATGACGAACTCTTCGGGGAAATCCTGGTCTCTCACATCGAATATGCCCGAGCATTCCAGACAGCGCATCTGCCAGGCGTCGCCATGAATCTTCACCATCTTTTCTGACCCGGCGCGCTCGTGCAGATCGTCCACATTCTGCGTAACCAATAAAAAGTCTGAGTAAAAGCTCTCCATGCAAGCGAGTGTGATATGTCCGGGGTTTGGCTGGGCCTGCGCTATCTGTTTTTGGCGGCTGCGATACATATTCCAAACCAGCACAGGGTCGTGGACGAAGCCCTCCATGGTGGCGAAGGTCATTGGGTCGAACCTTTTCCATTCGCCGTCGATCTCCCGAAATGTGGGTAAACCAGATTCCTTACTCGCCCCGGCGCCGGTGAAAACAAAGACATTCTTTGCCTTCGCAAACACCTCAATTAAATCTTTTTGTAAAAAAATGCTGTTACTCATCCAAAAACCCATTTCTCATGCTACAATGCAAGTAGGCAACAATCAGTTGTGCTTATTGAATTATACTCTGTAACTGTCGAGGTCTCAAGAAAGCAGGCGGCTTAGAGAGAGTTCAGTCTTGCGGGAATTACATGTCATCCTGAACTCGATTCAGGATCTGTTACGCTTAAGGCTTAGATTCCGAATCAAGTTCGGAATGACAAATACACTAAGACTGAACTCTTACGCGGCTTAGGTTGCGTGCAGTATTGGAAAGTCGGAAAGAGGTATTACCATGAGAACATCAATTCAGTTCAGAATATTCACCGCTATTGCGGTATTTCTCGTTCTTGTGTCTGGGTCGGTGAACGCCGCACACAGGCAGGACGAGATTCTGATCAAGTATAAGCCCGGCAGGCAGTTGCAGACCAGGGCGAAAGCGAACACTATCAACGCCAGGGTGACGCAAAGCTTGGACAAGATCCGCTATCAAAGGCTCAAGCTGCCTCAAGGCCTTACGGTGGAACAGGCGATTGCCAAGTTCAAAAACGACCCAAATGTGGAGTACGTAGGCCCCAATCATATCATCCGCCCCTGCCTCGAACCCAACGATGACTTTTATCAAAACGGCCTGCTCATAAGCATCGAAATACTCCCCGGCTATTTCTATGAAGAGTATTTCTATCAATGGTGGCTTAGCCAGTCGAATGGAATCGATGCGATTCGAGCGTGGGATATCCACACTGGCGCTGATTCTGACATAATAATCGCTATTGTTGACTCAGGCATAAAGGCGGATCACGAGGACCTTGCAGGCAAGATTATTCCAGGCTACAATGCGATCCTGGACGATGACCCTGCCGATACCTATGACGATGTTGGTCATGGCACCGAAGTGGCAGGCGTCGCCGCCGCCATGACAGATAACGAAATCGGAATGGCGGGCGTTTGTTGGGGAGGCAAGCTAATGCCCGTAAAAATTATCAAAATAACTGGCGAGGATGAATGGGGTCTGCCTATCGCATCAGGCAATGATGCAGACGGCGCCGCTGGTATTATTTGGGCCGCGGATCATGGCGCAAAAATCATCAATATGAGTTTCGGCGGCTATCTCGCTGATGTTGGCGGCTCAGAGAGCATCATTCAAGATGCAGTGAATTACGCCTGGAGCCAGGGTTGCGTGCTTGTGGGCGGAAGCGGAAACGACGACATGGGCGGAGTTGGCGCGCCGTTTTATCCGGCTTGCTATGACAGTGTGATCGCGGTCGGCGCATCAGATGAAGACCGCACCCGCTGCGATGCCAATGACTGGGGCGGAGGATTATTTGGCGGAGGAGCAAGTAACTTCGGCCCGTGGCTGGATGTGGTCGCGCCCGGAAACAATATGCTCAGCACTGTGAATATGGACCCCGGTTATGGCTGCGGTTACTACGACGCAGGGCTTGCGGGAACATCATTCGCAACGCCGGTCGTTTCAGGGGTAGCCGCTCTGCTTTGGAGCAAATATCCAACCTGGACCAACGCGCAGATTGTAAACCAGATAAAGATGACCAGCTCAGATATCGAAGCTCCCGGCTGGGACCAATACACGGGCTATGGGCTGGTTAACGCATATAGCGCTCTCGCAATGACCCATGAAAACGGTATAAAGATAGGTCAGCTTTCAAGTATCGCAAGTTCAAACCAGGTTATGGTCATAAATGGGGTTATCACAAGCGGCAGCGCCGATCTCATCGACCGCCTCTACATCGAGCAAGAGGACAGAGCCTGCGGAATCATGCTGCCATTCTCAACTATGCCTGCTGGCTTTGCCGAGGGTGACAGGGTAGACGTTTTCGGAACCATGGCCACTATAAATGGCGAACGCGCTATCCAGAACGCGAACATCAGCAAGATAATTTCAGACCCGCCGCAGTCGACGCAGCCGCTGAAGCCCATCGGATTTTCCACGAAATTGGTCGGCGGATCAAGGCACGGGTTCAATAGCGGAATTACAAATGGCAAAGGCACAAATAACATCGGATTGCTTGTAACGGTCTACGGCAAAATCACGGCGTCCGGCTGGACCTATTTCTACATTGATGATGGCGCGAAAAAAAAGGACGGCTCCGGGTTTACCGGTCTGAAAATCATCAGCAATGATTTTGATCAGCCGCTGGAGGGGAAATATGTGCGTGTGACCGGCATATCCAGCATAGAACGCCCCAGCGCGAACGTATCCATACCCGTCATTCGAGTGCGAAGGCAAGCCGATATTCAGACTCTAAAATAGTTTGCGGTTTGCGGTTGCGGCATGTTGACAACCTACACATGTCACTGTATACTACATGTGTAGTATACAGCCAGGCAAACAGGAGGGACTATTAGATGTCCGAAATTCGTGATCTACCGCAGGCCGAGTATGACGTAATGGATGCATTGTGGCGCAGGGGCGAGGCAACCATCAAAGAGATTCTTGCAGACCTCAGCGCCCATAGAAAGCTCGCATACACCACCGTTGCAACGCTTCTGGGGAGGCTGCGAGAGAAGAGCTATGTGGAACCGTATGAGCGCAATTTTGCTTATGTATTCCGTCCGCTGATTCAGCGCGAGCAGGTGCAAAAGCGCAAGCTGGACGATCTTGTGCAGCGGGTGTTCGGCGGAAGCCTGGCTCCTCTGGCAACATACCTCGCCGAGAATTCCAACCTCAACACCGAGCAAATAGCGGCACTCGACGAGATCGTCAGGTCTGCGGACAAGGATGGTGAGTCACATGAATGAAACAGTCCCGCAGCTCATTTGGAGCATATCCTGGCAAACGGCAATTCTCGCAGCTATCGTCTGGGTGGTCTCTCGCATTGCGAAAAAAGCCCCTGCGGCGTGGCGCTGCGCTCTTTGGGTGATGATCATAGCGAAGTTTATGATCCCACCGTTTGCGTATCTGCCCGAGCAGTTCGCGCTACGAACTCAGCCTATCGAAATTCCGGTAGTCAGCGTTTCGACACCCCCACCCTCAACGACAGTTTATAATGCCGCGCCGCCAACGCAGGTTGAGCCCGCACCGCCCGCGAGCATTCCTGTGGCCGCAACTTCGGCGGCGCCAGTCGCACCCGAACCTACGCCCATAAGCGCAACGAGTATAATATTCGCCGCATGGATTTCAGGAGTCTGCGCGATGGCATTGTTTCTAATTATTCGCGTTTCTCGGCAGTCCAAACTGATCCGCCAAGCCCAGCATGTGAGCGAGCCAATCAATAGCCTCCTCGCCGATTGCGCGGCGCGGCTTGGCGTAAAACGCACTCCGTTGATTTTGCAATCAGAGCTTGCGTCCACTCCGATGCTTGTCGGGCTGTTTCGACCAATAATCATCCTGCCGATGGGTATGCCCGAAACCTGCCCTGAGCCCGAGCTGCGCGCGATGTTCCTGCACGAACTCGCCCACATCAAGCGATGGGATATGGCTGTATTGTGGCTTTATCACATCGTAAATCTGGCGTTCTATTTCAACCCCGCCCTCTGGCTCGCGGGTAAAGAACTCAAACGCGAGCGCGAACTGGCCTGCGATGAACTCGTCCTCGCCTCCTCCGGCATCACCCGCCAGGACTACGCGGCGGGCTATGTTTCAGCTCTCAAAATGGCGAGCGCAACCCGCACGCCCGTCTCCCTCGCAATGGCCGAGCCTTTCGAAATGGAGAAAAACCGCCTCCACAGCATTCTATGGCTGCCAATACGAAAATTGTCGCCTGCATGGATTGCCGCATTGGTGCTTGTGTGCGCTGTTGGGCTGCCTACTTTTATTGGGTGTGCGAAGAGCCCGAATGTGGCGGTTACGCGGTACGCGCTTATTTCGGACCGCGGTTTTGTGCTCCGATACAAGAAACCTTTCGTCTGGAAATCAAATAAAGTCACTATTATTGTGACCGGTATTGGTTGCACCGATCCGAACACCCTCAGAAAAGAAAGAATGCTAATGCTGGTTGGCAAAATTAAATACTCTCACGACAGCTACTCATTTGCAGGGCAGACCTTCGTCGATGGGCGCAAAGTGGAGTTTCGCGGTTCGGGCGGAGACTATGAATGGTTCGAGTGGCAAAATGCTTTCCCAATGCCCTCAACTGGCTCGAAATGGATAAATGAGTTTTCGGGCGAGCTGGATTGCTCCCTGAAGGGCCAGACGTTCAAACGATCTTTCTCTGCAGCTGAGCTGCGAACGCCTAGAGAGCTTTATAAGAACAAGCTTGCCCTGCTGATGCTGGATAACGGCATTACCCCAATCCCTAGGGAGTGGAAAGGACAGGAGAACCCTAATTCGCGGTACATCAATCTGTGGTGGATCAGAGTAGTGGCATTGACGGACCCACAGGTATTAACCGATGACAACAACATTTTCGCCTACGGTGCGGACGGCAAACGTGTCTTGCTGCGCTCGGCAATGGATGGAGGAACGAGTTTTGACCGCTATTGGCAGCGGCCTCACACAGTCTTGAGAATCCGCCCAAATCGCGATATCCGGCCAGATTGGCAACGGCTGGTGAACTGCACCAAGTCCTATGGTGACGCGTCACTCTACCAGTCCAGTCTTATAAGCGATAAGCCCGTTCCGCCGAATTTCAAACTCAAGCGAATTGAGTTTACAATCAGCAGCCATCCAATGGGGAAGCCGGTGCCATTCACCATCCGCGACATCCCCATCCCTAAGGAATTCTGGGAGAAGCCCAAACCCGCTGCTAGCCGACCTGTTCAGATAGCAAGTATAACCAAGGAAGATAACGGACCCCTATATCACTACAAGAATCCAGTAAAGGTAAAAGGCGATGGTTGGAGTCTCGAGGCGGTAGGTATTGGCGA